>CAZRYV010000129.1:0-6147 GCA_964604385.1 uncultured Brachyspira sp. | reverse complement strand
TGGTTTCCGATGCTAAAATATAAGCCAATAATTCCATTTTATTCTCCTTATTTTTAATTATTTTGTTTAAGATTATTTATTACTATTTATAATATTATTTAATAATAGTAGTATAGAATAAAAAATAATTATTTCAAGTGCGTATTTATTTTTTATAGTTTTTATAGTATTGAAAAACTTATTTAAATTTATTATAATTCAAAAATACCAAATTATTTAATGTTCGGGGTTATAAAATGAAATTCGTATCGTTTACGGAATGGAATAACACGGAAGCTATAGGAATCTTAAGTAAAGACGATAAAAAAGTGATTGCCATAAATGAAATTATAGGCGATTTTCAATACGGCGAAAATCCTATGATTAAATTAATAAAAAGTATGGATAATAATCTGCTCAAAACATTAAAAAATGCATGCGAAAATTTCGATAAATATCCGTCTTATTCTATGGAAAATATACAAATACTTTCGCCCATAAGAAAACCGATACATGATATTATATGCGTTGGAGTAAATTATAGCGACCATTTAAAAGAAATAGAAGGCAATAAACTTTTGGATAAAAAAGGCAAAAACGATTTAAAAAAACCCGTTTATTTTTCAAAAAGAGCGATTGAAATAATAGGACTAGGAGAGAAAATTAAAGCGAGATTCGATTTGGATGATTTTTTAGATTATGAAGTCGAACTTGCCGTTATAATAGGCAAAACGGGACATGACATACCGACAGAGAAAGTGAGAGATTATATATTCGGCTACACGATTTTTAATGATATATCTTCAAGAACCATACAAAAAGAACATTCGCAATGGTATAAAGGAAAAAGTTTGGATTATTACAGCGCTATGGGACCATGCATAGTTTATAAAGACGATATAAAAGATATTTTTAATTTGGAAGTGAAAAGTATTTTAAACGGAGAGATTAGACAATCTTCTAATACAAAATATATGATACATAATATATATGATTTAATCTCCGATATTTCAAAAGGAATGACTTTGGAAGCGGGAGATATAATAGCTACGGGAACTCCCGGAGGAGTCGGAATGTCTTTCAATCCGCCTAAATATATGAAATCGGGAGACGAAATAGTTTGTTATATAGAAAGTATCGGTAAGCTGATTAATTTTGTAGTTTAAATAAAATCAATATTAATATATAATGTTTTACGATAAATATTTTTAATAGTTTAAAGTTTTAACATCGCTAATATCGTTGTTAATATAGTTATTAATATAGTTATTGCAGAGAGGTGATAGTGTATAATTCGGTTATTGGATATGCTTTAAAAATTATAAAAGGTAATATGTTTTTTTCTATATCGATGTTTATAATAGTATCCCAACTTATGGTTATAAATTCGATTTTTATTTTGGTTTGGAAATACGAGATATTGATGCAAAGCGAATTGGTTTCTTTCTTTAGACAATTTTCAATTTATTCTTTATTTATTTTTATCGCAATATTGTCTTTATTATTGGCGTCTATTTCAAGCGTATATATTTTTTCAAAAAACAGCAGAATGTTTTCCGTTTTAAGAATATTCGGCTCAACCAAATTGGCGGTTAGAAAATTATATACTATATTGAGTTTTTTATACGCTTTAATATCTTTATTTATATGCATAATAGAAATTGCAATTTTGTATATAAGATACAACGAGCCTATTTTGGCAAAAATCGAGATGTCCGATGTGTTTAGCGGCGCTTTTTTAATATTTTGTGCAAATATAATTTTAATTTTAATTTTCATGTTCGGCGCTTTCGTTACAAATTCTATTCTTTTGAAGAGAAATCCTTATGAAGATTTAAGGGGAACGCTATGAATATAAAAATTATAAACATTTCCAAAACATTTAATTCGGGAATAAGCAAATTCAAAGCCTGCGAAGATATAAGTTTGGATATCAATCAGGGAGATTATATCAGCATTGTAGGGCATACGGGAAGTGGAAAAAGCACTTTATTGAGTATAATCGGCGGAATATTAAAGCCGAGCGAAGGTTCTATTTATTACGATTCGTATAAACTAGAAAATCCTTCGGAAGAAATTTTGGCAAGTTTCAGAAGAGAATATTTTTCTTATATTTTTCAATATCCCGTAATAGTTCCTACAATAAATGTTATAGACAATATATTAATGCCTCTTTCTTTCAAACATAAAATAACGGAAGAGGAAATAAAACAAACCAAAGAGAATCTAGAATTATTTTCGCTTAAAGAAAAAACTTATATGAAGGCTTCCAATTTATCGGGCGGAGAAATGAAAAAAGTTTCAATCTTAAGGGCTTTGGCTTACGGATGCAAATGTTTGATAGCGGACGAACCAACGAGCGATTTAGACCCGTCTACTACAAAAACTTTAATGGAAGTATTTTCCGAATTAAATAAAAACGGAACTACGATAGTTATGGTTACCCATGCTCATAATATAGCGGCGCATGCGAATAATGTTTACGAAATGCAAGATGGAAAAATAGTCCGATGTCTAAAATAATATTTTAAAATAAAACTTCAATAATAATTCAATAATAAAAAATAATAATGAAATAAAAATATAATTTCTTTAAATTTGTTTTATAAAAAATAATATGATATAATATTAATTAAATTTTTATAATTAATTTTTTGTAATTTTAAGGGGTTTATATGTCGGAATTATTTTTATATATCATAATAGCCATTATATGGGCTATAATCGGACTTATCAGTCAGGCTTACAAAAAACAAACGAAAAAACAAAAAAGCCGTAGAAATCGTAAAAGCATTAAAAAATATCAAAATAAAAAATTAGAAAACGAAGAGGAAATTTTTAGAAATTTAAATAAAACTTTAAATAGCGAAAAAGAAATTAATAAAGTAAAAGTAGAAAAAGTTAATAATGAAAAAATTAATAAAAAAGAAAATAAATTTTACGAAATGTCTTATAAAGATAAAGAAATTCTAAAATTGCAAAAAAAATACGATTCGATAATAAACGATAAAAATAATTTGGAAAATATTGATTTAAAAAATATTAATTTTGAAAATTTGAATCTTGAGAAAAAAACTAATAATGCGATTCAATATTTAAGTATGAGAAACGCAATAATATATAACGCCATACTCGAACCGAAAAGATTAAATTATAGAAGAAAAATCAAAAAAGAGAGTTAAAAAATATGCAGTCATTTGAAGAATTAATATCCATAGTAAAAACTTTAAGAGGCGAAAACGGATGCGCATGGGATAAAGAACAAACTTTCGATAGTTTAATTCCATGTTTTTTAGAAGAATCTTACGAAGTGGCGGACGGAATATCCAAAAGAGATTATCAAAACATAAAAGAGGAACTTGGCGATGTTATGTTGCATATAGTGTTTTTCTCTGAACTTGCAAATGACGAAAACAAATTTAATATAGACGAAGTTTTAAAAAATATAAATCAAAAACTTATAAGAAGACATCCGCATGTTTTTGGAGAAAGCGAAGTTAAAGATGTTGACGGGATATTAAAACAATGGGAAAATATAAAAAAAGAAGAAAAAGGAAATAAAAATTATAAAAGCGTTTTAGACGATATTCCAAACTCTTTGCCCGTAATGGAGAGAGCTTATAAATTAATGAAAAGAGCGGCGGGAGTAGGTTTCGAATATAAAAACGCAGACGATTCTTTGAAAAAAATAGAAGAAGAGCTTTCGGAAGTAAAAGAAGCTTATAAAGAATTTCTCGATGGAAATAAAAATAATGAAAATAAAAATGATAAAGAACATTTGGAAGAAGAGATAGGCGATTTAATTATGACGGTTTTGGATTTTGCGAGAATGAATAAAATTAATCCCGTAAACTCTCTTATAAAGACGAATAATAAATTTATTAGAAGATTCAATTATGTGGAAAAACATGCTAACGAAATGAATAAAAATTTAGAAGATATGACTTTGGAAGAAATGGATTTTTTATGGAACGAATGCAAAAAAACGGAATCAAAATAAAAGATTAAACAAATTTTATTTAATGATTATTTAATAATTTAAATTTAAGAAAGAAAAAACAATTTATATAATTATAAGGAGTTAAATTTATAAATGAAAAAAAACTTAAATAAAAGATATAGCCTATTCGATTTATTTAAAATAATAATAGACAAAAAATACGAATCAAAAATAAAAAGCGAGGAACATATTAACGCTTTGCTTGAAGCCATTAACAGAAGCGAAAAAGAGGATATTACTTTTATAAACGAAAATAAATTAACCTGCCTGCATTTAGCCGTTCAAATTAATAGCACAGAAATAGTTAGAGCGTTGATAGAAAAAGGAGCCGATGTTAATGCAATAACCGAAAGGGGCGTGACTCCTCTGCATTTGGCTATAGTAAAAAAACAACCAGAAGAGATAATAAAAGTTCTTGTGGAAAACGGAGCAGATTATAATATAAAAGAAGCTAATTTTTCAGCGATGGAACTTGCAAAACTTATGGATGTCGATTATATGCATTTGTTTTTAGAACCTAATAAATCAAAAAAATAAAAAAATTATCTCTAAATTTTTTCACAATAAATATTTCGCAATAAATATTTTATAAAAATATTATGTAATAAATTTTATAATAAAAAGAGCCCGTAATTTTTACGAACTCTTTTTTATTTGCATAATTTTTTTGTTTTTAATTTAATTATTATTCAAATATAACTCTTGGATTTTCGTCTATATAAGAAGGCGGCACATTATTAAGTTCTTTTATCTTTGAAATCATAGCGTCTCTTATATCGTTTCCCGTCATAACTATATTTTTTCCTTTTTTGGCTATGGCGTTTCCTTCGCTATCCGTATATCCGTCTCCACCTAAAAATACAAAACTTGACAAAGCTATATTATAATCTTTAGAAGGATTTATATCCTCTCCGTTTAATTTTGCATAAATTAACTCTCCGTTTTCGGCGTTATATTTTACTTCCATTCCTCTCGATAATTGCAAGAATGCTCCCGCTCCCCTCTTTTTACCGGAAATTTCAAGCATTTCTATAACATTATCTCCCGATAACGAAACTATTATAACCTCGTTGTCGAAAGGAAAAAATTCGTTTTGTATTTTACCCAATGTTATATCTCCTTTCGGTAAATAGGTTCTTAAAGAGCCTGAGTTCATTAATACTATGTCTATATTAGGATAAGAATCGATTACTAAATCGGATGCGAAATTTCCAAGCGCCATAGAATTCGACCTTATGCCTTCATGTTTTAATTCAAAAGGTAAAGTTGCTATTCTAACATTAAATTCTTTATCCACAGTTCCTCTCATTTCGGCTATAAATTTCAACATATCGCTATCTTGAGTTATATTTTCATCCATAGGAATTAATTTATATGTCAAATTCGCTTTATCGACTACGCCGTTTGAAACCGACAAATCAATATGTCCCAAATTCATTCCATAATATCCCGTCTGAACAATCGGAGTTCCTTTAACTATATCCGCTTCTTTTAATTCCGTATGACTATGCCCGCCGATTATAATATCAAAAGTATTCGGAATCTCTTCGGCTACTTTTTTATCCACTTCATAACCTATATGACTTAAAAGTATCGTAATGTCGTTAGTTTTATGTAAAGGAGTTTTTTTAATGAAATCTTTTAATGCTTTTATCTCTTCGTCAAAAATCAAATCTTTCACATACTCGGGATTATAAACCGCATCAGTAGTCGTTACGCCTATTATAGCCACATTTAAACCGTTAACATTAGTAGTTATATAGGCGGTGGCATACAAACTATTGTCCGATTTATTTCTCACATTAATCGACAATGTAGGAAATTTTCTCTCTTTCATTATCTCGGTAAAATTTTCAAGCCCATAATCTACAAAATGGTTTCCTATAGTCGCCGCATCTACTCCAATCATATTCATTATATCAACTTCGTCTCTGCCTTTAAAAACCGTAGAGTAAACGCTTCCCGTAATCGTATCTCCCGCATGCAAAATCAAAACATTATCGTTCGTAGCCTTAACTTCTTTTATATAAGAGGCTCTTCTTGCCGCTCCGTATTTACGATTCGTTTGAGGATTATCGCCTTTTGTGATTATAATTTCCTCTTCGTCTCTTCCATGCGTATCGTTCATATGTATTATTGTGAGATTTCCGCTGTTTCCCGTTTTCTTT
>CAZRYV010000128.1:1796-6152 GCA_964604385.1 uncultured Brachyspira sp. | reverse complement strand
GAAAAATATAAAATGTTTTATAAAATAAACATAATTTTGAAAAAAGTTTAAAGTTAATCCCTGAACTGAACTGAACTGAACTGAACTGAACTGAAGCAGTCAAATATATTTTTTATTATTTCTTTAACTTTCATGATTAAAATTATAACATTTTTCAAAATAATGTCAAGCGTTTTTTAATATAAATTATTTAAATTACTTTTATTCTTTTACCGCTCCGCCCGTTAAACCCGATATAAAATATTTTTGTAAAGCCAAAAATACCGCCATTATCGGAACAACCGCAAAAATCGCTCCTACCATTATCTGTCCGTAATCTATTCTCGTATCCGCTTTAAGTTGGGATAAGGCTACGGGCAAAGTATAATTTTCGGGGCTATTTAATATTATAAGGGGCCATGTAAAATTAGTCCATTGAGCGACAAACATATATATTCCCAAAGCGGTTAAAGCGGGAATCATTAAAGGCATAACCACTTTTAAAAATATAGTCCATTCGTTCGCTCCGTCTATTCTCGCTGCTTCTATCAAAGAATCGGGAACGGAATGAAAATTTTGCCTCATTAAAAATATTCCGAAAGCTCCCGCTATATCGGGAAGAATAATCGCCAAATGAGTATCCGCAAGTTTTAATGTAGTCATCATTCTGTATAAAGGAACTAACTTCGCATGAGCGGGAAGCATCATAGTAAGCATTATGATTATAAAAACTATATTTCTTCCTTTATAATTAAATTTTGAAATCGAATAAGCTGCCATAGAACATACAAGCAAATTAATCGCCGTATATATTATGGATATTTTAAACGAATTAAACAATGCACTCCATATAGGAATTCTCTCCTGCAGATTTTTAAGATTTTCAAAGAATCTATCGCCAAATGTTATCGGAGGCGGAAATAAAAATATATCGCCCGAAACTCTCGTAGCTGCGACAAACATAAAAAACAAAGGATATACGCAAGCTATAAGTCCTATAGATAAAACTATATATAATATTATTCTCGTTATTTTTTGCTGTTTTGAATTTATCATTTTGAATTACCTCCGAATTTCATTTGTAATCTCGAAAGAACTCCCACTATTAAAAGTATGGCAACCGATATAGTAGCCGCATAAGTTAAATTAATCGACTGAAAAGCCTGCCTATAAATATATAATCCCAAACTAATTGTAGAATTATTTGGTCCTCCGTTGGTAAGCAAATAAGGTTCGGTAAATAAATTCAAAGTTCCTATAGTCGACAATATAGTAGAAAATAATATAACGGGTTTCAACATCGGAATAGTTATATTTATAAATTTGTGAAAAGCGTTCGCTCCGTCTATTGTAGCCGCTTCATAATAATCGTTCGGTATTCCTTGAAGTCCAGCCAAAATTATTATCATATTATATCCCGTCCATCTCCAAGTCATTATTAGCATTATCAATATTCTTGCGGGCCAAGTTTGAGTAAGCCACATAATCGGTCCTATATTTAATAAAGACAAAAGAAAATTTATAACTCCACTATCCTGAAACAATAAAACGAATATTAAACTATATGCCACCGATTCCACAATAAAAGGTATAAAATATATCGTTCTGAATAATCCTTTTAATTTCGTAATGCCGCTATGCAATGCGAGAGAAAGCAGTATTGCAAGAATCGTCATTATCGGCACTTGTATAATCAAATATATAAGAGAATTTTTTAAAGAAGTGTAAAAATATTGGTCGGATAAAAGTCTCTTGAAATTTTGAATTCCTACAAATACCATATCGCCTCTTCTTTGAGTCATAAAACTTAAATATATAGTTTCGATTAAAGGATATATACTAAAGCATAATATAAATATTAAAGCCGGCGCTATAAAAAGCCATGGCGTTATATTTTTCTTAATTTTCATTTTATCTCCTAATTTTATTTTTTCATTTATTTTTTTATTCTTTCTTAACTTATTATTTTTTATTTTATTATTTAACCTTTTATTTTAATTTTTATTTAACTATGTTCCTTCCCGTGACGCTTTCTGCCTGTTCTGCCGCTTTATCTAAAGTTTTTTGAATATCCGAATTATTATTTATAATCTCCTCAAAAGCTCCTACGGCTATGTTCTTCAAATCGGAAAAATCATCCGAATTATATATTGAAGGAGGTATATTTTTGATTACTTCTCCCAATATTTCATTATAATTCTGATTTCCAAAATACGGGTCTAATTGTTTAAATCTTTCGTCATCGTAAGACGGAATATACGAAGGAAATAAACCGAATTTATCATACATTAAAATCTGACTGTCTACGGTTAAAAGCGAATGTTCTATAAAAGCCCAAGAAGCTGCTTTTTTAATATCGTCCGTTGCCGTAACCGTCAATGCAGAACCGCCCAAAGACGAAGCCCTTACTCCTCCATCCGTATATGCGGGCATTAGCATTATTCTCCATTTTCCTTTCATTTCGGGCATTTGGTCTTTTAAAGTGCCTCCCCACCATCCGCCGTTAAAACTTGAGGCAATCTCTCCGTTTTTATGAGCTCTTATACTTCCGTCCCAATTTACCGTATTTAAAGCCAATCCCTCGTCTACGATTCTTTTTACCATTTCCATACTTTCTACGGCTCTTTTAGAAGACATCGCTATATTTCCGTTAGTATCCAAATAATAAATATTGTTTTGCCCCATCAAACTTCGCCAAATTCCGTCATCTTGCGTAAATCCGAATCCCGTTAATTTAATATTTGGAAATTTAGCCTGAAATTCTTTTCCGATTCTTATAAAATCATCGTAAGTTTTTATAGAGTCAGGATTTATACCCGCTTGTCTAAATAAATCCTCTCTATAATAAATTACTACCGGTCCCGAATCCCAAGGTATCGATACCAATCTTCCTTCGCTATCATAACTTGTGGGAACTTTTGAAGGGTCAACTTTCTTGTCAATATCTGACGGAGCAAGAGATTTCAAATCCAAAAAATGTTGAGGATATTTTTCGGCAAATGATTGAACATAGTCGCTTTCTATCGACACTATATCGGGTATTCCTTCGCCCGAAGCCAAAACTATTCCGTATCTTTCAAAAGCCTGACCAGCGCCTCCAAATTCTTGAACGGTAACTTTTATCTTTGGATATTTTTCGTTAAAAGTTTTAGCCGTTTCCATTAATGCTTTTGCCGCCACATTCCATCCCCAAACTAATATTTCCGTTTCGGTATTTTCGTCTATTACGGGCAATTCTACAAAATCATTTTTAGATTTTTGATTCGAGCATGAAATAATCATAACGAAAGAAAATATCAAAAAGATAGTTTTACAAAAATATTTCATAAATATAACTCCATAAAATAAAAATATTTATTAGTTTATAACTTTTTTATAAAAAAGTCAATAGCCTTTTATTTAAATATTTTTTATTTAGCTATATTCCTTCCCGTTGAAGAACTTATTTGACTTGCAGCGTTATTCAAAGTAGCCTGTATGTCGGTATTATTATTCAATATATCTTCGTATGAACCTACGGCAATATTTCTGATTTCGGAATAATCGTCCGAAGTAAATATGGCAGGCGGTATATCTTTAGTAATATCTCCTAGTAATTGATTATAATTCTGATTTCCAAAATATGGGTCAGGCTGTTTAAATCTTTCGTCTTCATAAGTTGGAAGATACGAAGGGAACAAACCAAATTTATCATACATTAAAAGCTGACTATCAACCGTAAGTAAAGAATGTTCTATAAAAGCCCAAGAAGCGGCTTGTTTTATTGGGTCGGAAGATGTAATTGACAATGTTGAACCTCCATGCGAAGAAGCTCTAACTCCGTCTTTTGTAAACGCCGGCATTCTCATAGCTCGCCATTTTCCTTTCATTTCGGGCATTTGGTCTTTCATAGTTCCTCCCCACCATGCTCCGATTATATAACATGCAACATCGCCGTTTTTGTTTGCCCTTATACCTCCATCCCAATTTACCGTATTTAAAGCCAAACCTTCGTCTATCAATTTTCTCAAAACTGAAATACTTTCAACCGCTTTTGGAGAGTTTATGGTTATATCGCCATTTTCATTCAAATAATAAACATTATTCTGAACCATCAAATCTCGCCATAATCCGTCATCTTGAACAAATTGCCATCCCGTAAATTTTATATTTGGAAATTTTTGTTGAAACCGTTTTCCTGCATCTATAAAATCGTCATAAGTGATTATAGATTCGGGATTTATGCCCGCTTGTTTAAATAAATCGTCTCTATAAAACATAACCACAGGACCAGAATCCCAAGCTATAGCCACAAGTTTTCCCTCGCTATCATAACTCGTGGTAACTTTTGAAGGGTCAACTTTCTTGTCAATATCTGACGGAGCAAGAGATTTCAAA
>CAZRYV010000128.1:0-1696 GCA_964604385.1 uncultured Brachyspira sp. | reverse complement strand
TGAACGGTAACTTTTATCTTTGGATATTTTTCGTTAAAAGTTTTAGCCGTTTCCAATAAAGCTTTCGCCGCTATATTCCAAGACCAAACGATTATTTCCGTTTCCGTATTCTCGTCTATCGCGGGCAATTCGACAAAATCGTTTTTAGATTTTTGAGTCGAACATGATACAACCATTATACAAAATGATACTATTAAAACTATTTTATAAAAATGTTTCACAATTATACCTCGTAAAATTAAAATTATACGATTATATATAATATTTTTATCAAAAAGTCAATAGTGTATTTTTATTTGGCTATAGCCCTCCCAGTAGCTCCGTTTATCTGACTCGCCGCTTGTTCCAAAGCGCTCTTTATATCTCTATTATTATTTAATACATCTTCATAAACGCTCACTACGGTATTTTTTATTTCCGCAAAATCTTTAGATGCATAAATAACATTTGGAATTTCTTTAGTAACATCGGCTAATATTTTATTGAAATTATCTCCAAAATAATCGTCCGATTTTAAGAATCTAGCGTCATCGTAAGTCGGCAAATATGAAGGAAACAAACTAAATTGTTCATACATCATAAGCTGATTATCAACATTCATCAAACTTTCTTTTATAAACTCCAATGCAGCCGCTTGTTTAACGGGGTCGCTTGCCGTTATAGAAAGTCCAGCTCCGCCAGAAGAAGATGCTCTTACTCCGTTAGGGAAAGCGGGTATTGGCATTATTTTCCATTTTCCTTTCATTTCGGGCATTTGGGTTTTTATAGTTCCTCCCCACCATCCGCCCATAATCCATGAGGCTATCTCTCCGTTTTTATTTGCCATTATGCCTCCGTCCCAATTTATCGTATTTTTTGCAATTCCTTCGTCTATAAGTCTCTTTATCATTTCAAGAGTTTCTATAGCTTTTGCCGATGCAACTGTTATTTCGCCTTTGCTATTTAAATAATAGGATTTGTTTGCAACCAATAAACATCTAAATAAATTTTCATCTTGCGTAAAAGGAAGTCCCGTCATAGCTATATTTGGAAATACTTTCTGCAATTTTTTACCCGCTTCGATATAATCTTCAAAAGTAACTATAGAATTTATATCGATTTTGGCTTGATTAAATAAATCTTCTCTATAAAACATAACCACAGGACCAGAATCCCAAGGAATAGAAATAAGTTTTCCTTCGCTGTCATAACTTGTGGCAATTTTGGAAGGGTCAACTTTTCCCTCTATATCAATATATTTTCTCATATCGAAAAAATATTTAGGATAAGTTTCTGCAAAAGTTTGTATATAGTCGCTTTCTATTTGAATTATATCAGGAACTCCGACTCCCGAAGACAAAATTACGCTATATCTTTCGTAAACATTTTGAGCGAGTCCATATTCCTGAACCGTAACTTTTATCTTTGGATATTTTTCGTTAAAAGTTTTCGCGCTTTCCATTAAGGCTTTTGCCGCCACATTCCAAGCCCAAACGGTTATTTCCGTTTCCGTATTCTCGTCAATTTTAGGCAAATCGCCTCCCGTTTGTTCTGCTGTTTTATCGCCGCAAGATAATATTAAAACGCATGATAAAATAATTGATAATAATTTTGAATAGAAATTCATACCGATGCCCCCTGAATTTTTTATTATATTTTAAAGTATATGCATTTAAAATTAAAAATCAACTGACTTATCATTATTGTTTCGTCTTTA
>CAZRYV010000127.1:0-6180 GCA_964604385.1 uncultured Brachyspira sp. | reverse complement strand
AAAATCTACGAAAGGTTTTTTAATGTTTTTGGAAGAATGCGAAATAATAGAAAATATAAAAATCTCCGAAGATAAATATTTGTTAAAAGTAAAATCGCAAAATTCATTTAAATATACGAAAGCGGGACAATTCTTTATGCTTAAATGCGGACAATATTTAAGAAGACCGATAAGCGTTCATTATGCAAACAAAAATATTTTAGAGTTCTATTATCAAATCAAAGGCGGAGGAACAAAATATTTATCCAAAATATCGGGAACATTAAATTTGCATGGACCTCTCGGAAATGGATTTGAAACGAATATTAAAAATAAAAATTTGCTTATTGTCGCGGGAGGAATGGGAATAGCGCCTTTTAAACTTTTAATAAATAAACTAAAAGAAAAAAATAATATTACTCTAATCTTCGGCGGAGCTAACAAAAACGCGATAAAAATAATTAAATATTTTGACACCGATAATATTAAACTTTATTTAACTACCGACGACGGTTCCGCGGGAGATAAATGCAATTCTGTCGATAAAACAAAAAAATTACTGAAAGAAAATAGTTTTGATTTAATTTATACATGCGGACCGGAAATTATGATGAAAGGAATAATAAAATTAGCTTTGGAAAATAATATAAAATGTTTTGCTTCAATGGAACGAAGAATGGCTTGCGGAGTCAATGCATGTTTGGGATGCAATATGGAAGTTTTGGATAATTTAAAAAACGAAAGAAAAAATAAATATGTCAAAGTTTGTCATGATGGTCCCGTATTTGACGCAGAATATTTAATTATTTAAATATTTAAAAGTATAAATTATTATAATATTATAAATAAAAAATAAAAATTATGTCAAAATTAAAAATAAAATTTTTAGGAAAAGAATTAAAAAATCCCGTAATAACTTCTTCGGGATGTTTTGGTTTCGGCGAAGAATATAATAATTATTTCGACATTAATAAACTCGGAGCCATAAATTTAAAAGGAATAACTTTAAATAAAAGAGAAGGAAATAAAGGAATAAGAATAGCGGAGACTCCTTCGGGTATGATTAATTCGATAGGTTTGGAAAATCCCGGAATAAAATATTTTAGAGACAATATAGTCGGCAGCATAAAATATAAAACTCGGATAATACTTAATATAAACGGAGAAAGCGAAGAAGAATATATAGCCGTTTCGGAAATTGCAAACGAAATTAAGAGAGTCGATTTTATAGAATTAAATATATCATGCCCAAATGTTAAAAACGGAGGAATGGCTTTCGGTATAAATTCTATAAGCGCAGAAAATCTCACAAAATCCGTAAAAAAAGTTCTGACTAAAAAACCTCTTATAGTAAAACTCTCTCCGAATGTTACCGATATAACCGAAATAGCAAAAGCGGTTGAAAATGCGGGAGCGGACGCCGTT
The DNA here is from genome assembly GCA_964604385.1 of uncultured Brachyspira sp. GTDB lineage: Bacteria > Spirochaetota > Brachyspiria > Brachyspirales > Brachyspiraceae > Brachyspira. The sequence continues at coordinate 4,776 of CAZRYV010000127.1, read as the reverse complement.
TCTTTAGTAAATACTTTTTTGGCGATGAAAATCGATACTAAAACTAAAAAACCTTTACTTGGAAATATATTTGGAGGATTATCGGGAGGATGCATAATGCCGATAGCGGTTCGGATGGTTTATCAAATTTTTGACGCCGTTAAAATTCCTATAATCGGTATGGGTGGAATAGAAAATTACAATGACGCTTTGGAATTTATAATGGCGGGCGCTTCTCTGGTTTCGATAGGTTCTGGAATATTTGCAAATCCGATTCTTCCGATAGAGGTTATAAACGGAATTGAAAATTATCTTAAAGAAAATAATATAAAAGATATAAAAGATTTAATAGGAATAGCTCATAAATAATTTAAGGAGACATTATGATAGAATCGATTAACCCCAAAGAAAGATTGATAATAGCTTTGGATTTCAACTCTATGAATGACGCTACAAAACTTATAGACGAATTGGGAGACAACGCCGTATTTTATAAAGTGGGACTCGAACTTTTTTTATACACTAAAGGAGAGATAATAGAATATTTGGCGAGTAAAAATAAAAAAGTATTTTTGGATTTGAAATTCCATGATATTCCGAATACCACAGCTATGGCTTCGTTATTTACTTCAAAACAAAATATATTTATGTTTAATGTTCATACGAGTGGCGGAAAAAAAATGATGGAAAAAACCGTAGAAGAGATAAAAAAACTTAATAAAAATAATTTGATAATAGGAGTAACGATTTTAACTAGCTTGTCCGAAAATGATATAAAAAATATGTTCAGTTCAAATTTAAATCTTAAAGAACTTGCGGTAAATTTGGCAAAATTGGGAAAAGAAGCGGGACTTAACGGAGTTGTATGTTCGCCAAACGAAGCGAATATTATAAAAAAAGAATGCGGCGAGAGATTTATAACGGTATGTCCCGGAGTTCGTCCAAAATGGGCTGATAAGGACGACCAAGAGAGAATAATGACGCCAAAAGAAGCCGTTCAAAACGGATGCGATTATATGGTAGTCGGAAGACCTATAACAAAAAGCAAAGATAGAGTAAAAGCCTGTAAAATGATTATAGAAGAGATAGCGGAAGGAATCGAAAATAATAAAAAATTAAAATCGCTTATTATATCCGAAGCCTTGCTTGAAACGAACGCTGTGCAATTAAATATTAAAAATCCTTTTACTTTCGTTTCTGGAATAAAGAGTCCGATTTATTGCGACAACAGATATATAATAGGTTTTCCAAAATATAGAAAAATTATAGTTAACGCTTTTATCGATATATTAAAAAATAAAGATTTTGATATAATTGCAGGAACGGCGACTGCGGGAATTCCTTGGGCTTCATTTATAGCGAACGAATTAGACAAACCGTTATGCTATATAAGAGCGGAAAAAAAAGAACATGGCAAAGGCAAACAAATAGAAGGAGCGGAATGCAAAGGCAAAAAATTAATCTTAATAGAAGATTTAATTTCAACCGGTTTAAGTTCAATTAAGGCTTTCGAAGCGGCGAAAGAAGAAGGAGCTATAGGACTCGAAATAATATCAATATTCTCCTATGAATTTGAAAAAGCGAGTAAAAATTTTGAAAACGCAAAAATAAAATTTTCTTCTTTATCCGATTTTTCAACTTTAATAAAAATAGCAAAAGATAAAAAATTTATAAGCGAAGGAGATTTTCAAATAGCGGTAGAATGGAATAAAAATCCCGAAGAGTGGCAGAAGATAAAAATCAATTAACAGTTATAGCCTCGTCAAATCTAAAATCTATTCTATAAGTTTTGCTTGCCTGCTCCCGAACTGTTTTTAACACGGCTGCAAGTTCGACAAACTTTGAAGCTTTAACATATTTTTCTAAAATTATCTGAACGGGATAACCTCTCGGATAAAGAATCAAATCTTTTCCGAAAGCGTTTATTTCAGATATCAAATTATATATATCCCGATTGTTTTTTTTCACTTCGTAAATGACGGATACCAAATATTGAGTATAATCGTTTTCCATTTTGGCATTTGTCGAATTGACGGTTAAACCCGTGATATACGGAACATCGTAATTGTAAATAATGTCGTTTTTTAATATATCGCCTTCGTCAGTAATTTCGTATATTCCCGTATCCGTTTCGAGCAAAAATAAAATTTCCTTTTCTCTTAAATTTATTATAAGCAAATCGGGAAAAGAAAGTTTTATATTTTCTACTTCCAATCTTATATTTTTTTCGATTTCATTTTTTATTTCTTTTTTAGGAATATTAAAAAAACTTCGGTTATTGTATTTTGAAAGTTCGGCTTCTTCTATTATATCGATTGGATTTAAAAAATTTAATCCTCTTAATTCCACTCTCAAAACTCTAGCTTTATTTATTATGATTATCAATATGCATATAAAAATTAGTCCCAAAAGAGATATAAACATTTTTTTTAAAATATCCTTTTGTTTTTTGGACATTTTGTTTTTTCTTAATTTTTTTCTGAGTTTACTCTCGTTAAATTTACTTTCTAATTTTTTGCTTTTCATTTTTATTATTTTTTGTTAAAATTCATTTTTTATTAAAATTTATTAATTTACTTTTACTAATTTACTTTGCAGCCCGCTTTAAAATCTTTCTCCGCTTGCATAACGGATAAAGTCTCTCCATTGTCCGCAAGAAGCAGCATGCCATGAGACATTATTCCTCTAAATTTTTTCGGTTTCAAATTAGCCAAATAAAGAACGGTTTTCCCAATCATCTCTTCGGCTTTATAATATTCGGCGATTGAAGAGACAACCACTCTCTGCTCGCCATCGCCTATATCCACTACGAATTTTATAAGTTTGTCGGCGTTTTCAACTTTTTCTGCGAAAATTATTTTTGCGGTTAATAATTCCAATTTTTCAAATTCTTCTTTTTCTATATCAGGTTTATGTTTGTCGTCTTTTGTAAGATTAATTTCTTTTTTATTTTCATCTTTTCTTTCTTCGGTTTTTATTCCTATTTCTTCCTCGATATTGTATCTCTTAAATAAAGCCTCTCCTCTTTCTATTTTTATCCCCGAGTTTAAAGAACCCCATTTTTTAGCGTCTTCCAAAGGAACATTATCCGAAAGTCCCAATCTGTTAAATACTTTTTTGGGAGTTTCGACAAAAAATATTTGCAAATACGCCGTTATGATATAATAACTTTGAAAAGATATATACATTACATTTGCCAAATAATCTTTTTTAGATTCGTCTTTTGCCAAATTCCAAGGAGTGCTTTCTTCGACATATTTATTCGTCATTCTTATAACTTCCCATATACAAGACAAAGCCTCGTTAAATTTAAAATCGTCCAATGCGGATTCAACATTTGCATCCAAAGTTAAAACCGCCTTTTTTAATTCTCTTTCTCTATCCCCGTAAACGCTCTCTACCTCTTCGGGTAAAATTCTATTAAAATATTTTTCAAGCATCGTGGTTATTCTATGCCATAAATTTCCGTAATCGTTTGCCAAATCGCTGTTTATTCTTTTAAGCAATAATTCTTGAGAATAATATCCGTCTATTCCAAAATTAATCTCTCGCATTAAAAAATATCTTAAAGCGTCAACTCCATATTTGTCTATAAGGCTATTCGGTTCGACAACATTTCCTCTACTTTTGCTCATTTTTTTTCCGTCATCGAATAATATCCAACCATGCCCGAAAACTTTTTTAGGCAATGGAATATCGAGCATTTTAAGCATTATGGGCCAAATTATTGAATGAAATCTAACTATTTCTTTACCGACAAAATGCACATCGCATGACCAATACTTTTTAAATAAATCGTCTTCTTCGGGATATCCTAAAGCCGTTATATAATTGCTTAAAGCGTCTATCCAAACATATATGCTATGCTCTTTATCCACAGGACATTCGATTCCCCATTTTAAACCTCTGCGAGTAACCGCCAAATCTTCCAAACCGGGCAAAAGAAAATTATTAAGCATTTCGTTCATTCTCTCTTTAGGTCCTAAAAATTCGGGATGTTCTTTATAATAATTTATAAGCCAATCTCCGTAATCGGATAATTTTAAATAATAGCATTCTTCTTCTTTATATTCCAATTCTTTTTCGCAATCGGGACAATAGCATTTTCCATTTTCTTTTTTTATAACCTGACTGTCCGTAAAAAAAGCTTCGTCGCTTACGCAATATAAACCTTTATACAAACCTTTATAGATAAAATTTTTATCGTATAATATCTGAAAAATCTTTTGAACTCTTCTCACATGATAATCATCCGTGGTTCTTATATAATGAGTATAATCTATATGCAATCTTTTCCATAGTTCTTTTGTCGCTTTAACTATATTGTCAACATAAGCTTTTGGAGTGGATTTAACCGCTTCGGCTTTTCTTTCTATTTTTTCTCCATGCTCGTCCGTTCCCGTTAAAAAATAAACATCGTATCCCGTTATTCTTTTATATCTTGCCATAGTATCCGCCGCAATAGTGCAATAGCAATGTCCTATATGCAAATAGTCGGAAGGATAATATATTGGCGTGGTTATATAAAATTTTTTTTCGGTCATACGATTTTTACTCCATAAAAATTTACTTTATTATCGAATTGATTAATTATAATAAAATTCATATTTTTTGTAAAGGCATTTTTAATTTTTGGAATAATGCATGATAAAATGAGTCGTCATTACGAGACATTGAAAATATAGAATTAATCTACTATTAAAGAAAATTCTATTTATAATTTTTTAATTAGTTTTTTACTTTTAAATACTTGACAAAATTTATAAAAATGCTATAATCTACAACATAGATTAATTA
>CAZRYV010000126.1:0-6218 GCA_964604385.1 uncultured Brachyspira sp. | reverse complement strand
TTGTATTGTATTGTATTGTATTGTATTGTATTGTATTGTATTGTATTGTATTGTAGGAAGTCCTATCAAAAATATTGTATTTATTTTATTCATGAACTAAAAAGTCCTTTTACTCTAAATATCAATAATAATGATTTAATAATAGCATAAAATAAAAAAATGTCAACACTTTTAAATACAATTTTTACTAAAAATATAAAAAGTATTTATTATTTATACTTATGCATACATTTATATATAATTAATTTATACAAAAAGACGACACATTTTCATGCATCGTCTTTAATTCTATAAGCAATAACGCTTTAATTTATTCTTTATTTATATCTTCTTCCGCTAAAGCGTATTCTATAGTATCAGAATAATTTTCAAATCTAACATATAAATATCCATTAGTTGTGAAAGTAGCTTCCGCCGCTACAGTGTATAATCCGTTTCTAGGTCCTTGCGCTCCTTCATAAAGTAAGACATATCTGCCGTTATAGTTATAATCTCCTTGAAAACCTTGAAAGAATCTACAGCCATCCTCAAATTCTATATACGGATTTTTAATGCCAATAGCCGTTTCTACGCAACCTACTTTAGCTGTAAATTTAAAATCTTTATTTCCATTGTTGTTATATTTTTTAGATTCAAAATATAACCCTTCAAACTGTTTCATTTGAACAGTGTTTTCAATTGGCAATATTGGTCCTGTTGGCGTCTCATTAGTATTAGTAGAAGGCGGAATAGGTTTTGGCGTTTCGTTAGTCGATACAGGCACTTCGACCATTTGAAAATCGCTAGACTGAGTCGTCTTTTTCTTACAAGAAACGGCAACAAGAATTGTCATTACAATTATAGCCATTACATAAAAAATAGATTTAATTTGTTTATTAGTCATAAAAAACTCCTTTGTATAAATTTTATTTTTTTATTTTTTTATTTTTTTATTTTATTTTTAATTTATTTTTTTTTATTTATTAGTTTCTTCGGTTAAAGCGTATTCTATAGTCCAACTATAATTTTCAAATTTAACATAGAGATAACCGTTAGTATCGAAAGTGGCTTTAGCTTTTACAATATCGTATCCGTCTCTATCGCCCATCTCTCCGCCGTATAACAAATTATAGTTTCCATTATATTTGCTATCGATTTTAAATCCTTGATAGAATTTATATCCGTCTTCAAATTGAATATACGGAGCTCCTTTTTGATAACCGCTATCGCCAAGTCCTACTTTAGCCGTAAATTTTAATCCGCCGACATATTCTTTTGATTCAAAATATAAACCGTCAAATTGCTTCATAGTCGTTTCATTATCGATAGGTAAAACGGGTTCCATTGGATTTTCAGGAGGTGTAGGTTGCGGCGTTTCGGTAGTAGAATCAGGCTCTTCCACTATTTGAAAATTACTCGATTGAGTCGTCTTTTTCTTACAACCGACTGCAAGAAGAATACTCATTACAGCTATGACTAGCACATAAAAAATAGATTTGATTTGTTTATTACTCATAAAAACTCCTTCGCCTTTCGGCATTATTTAATGTTTCTCTATATATAATGTAGCAATTTTTTTAAAATAGTCAACAACTTTTTTTTATTTTTTTAAAATTTTTAATTTTTTTTTATTAATTTTTATAATTTTTTTAATTTTTAATACGATAATTACATAATAAATCGATAAAAAAGTCTTGACTTTATAAGTAAAATATTATATTATTTTTAAATTATTTATTATATCGCGGGGTGGAGCAGTTGGTAGCTCGTTGGGCTCATAACCCAAAGGTCATAGGTTCAAGTCCTATCCCCGCTAATAATTAATGGCTATTTTGGCGGCGTGGCTCAGGAGGTTAGAGCATGCGGCTCATATCCGCAGTGTCAGGGGTTCGAGTCCCTTCGCCGCTAATTATTTTATAAAAAGGTAGGTGAGTTAATTGGTTCGAGTGTTCGCTAACGAAGGAGAACCTGTAGAAAGCGTAATTAAAAGATTTCGAAGAGCATGCGAAAACGAAGCTATTTTACAGGAATTAAAAGAAAAGCAATTCTATAAAAAGCCGTCTCTTGAAAAAAAACTTCAAAGAGAAAAAGCGCTTAAAAGAATGAAAAGAAAAATGAAAAAAGAACGAAGATTGGGTTTATTATAATCCAATCAAATCTATACTTGAAAATATTTGTTTTTTATCGTATAATTTTTACGATTTTAAAATAAAAATATTTTAGAATAGACAATTTATTAATAATTTTAATATTTTAAGGAGAAAAATTTATGGCAGCAAAACAGCTATTATTTGACGAAGAAGCGAGACGAGCTCTAATGCGAGGAGTTGATGCATTGGCTAATGCGGTAAAAGTAACTTTGGGACCTAGAGGACGAAATGTGGTAATAGATAAAAAATTCGGTCCTCCCACTATAATAAACGATGGCGTTACAATCGCCAAAGAAATAGAATTGGAGGACCCATTTGAAAATATGGGCGCTCAAATAGTTAAAGAAGTAGCCACCAAAACGAATGATGTTGCGGGAGACGGAACTACAACCGCTACGGTTTTGGCTCAAGCTATGGTAAAAGAAGGACTTAAAAATGTAACGAGCGGCGCAAATCCTATGCTCATTAAAAGAGGAATAGAAAAAGCGGTTAATGAAATAGTCGCTCATATCAAATCCGAAGCTAAACAAATTAAAGGCAAAGAAGAGATTGCTCAAGTTGCGACAATTTCAGCCAATAACGATAAAGAGGTTGGAGAATTAATAAGCGACGCTATGGAAAAAGTGGGAAAAGAAGGCGTTATAACTGTAGAAGAAGCAAAATCTTTAGAAACTAGTTTATCTTTGGTTGAAGGTATGCAATTCGATAGAGGTTATATATCTCCATATTTTGTAACAAACGGAGACAGTATGACGGCAGAATTGGAAGACGCTTTGGTTCTTTTATACGAGAAAAAAATATCAAACATGAAAGAACTTCTTCCCGTGCTTGAAAAAATCGCTCAAACGGGAAAACCATTCATTATTATCGCCGAAGATATCGAAAGTGAGGCTTTGGCTACTTTGGTATTAAATAAAATGAGAGGCGTTTTAAATGTATGCGCAGTTAAAGCTCCGGGTTTTGGAGACAGAAGAAAAGCTATGTTGGAAGATATAGCGATATTAACGGGCGGACAAGTTATAAGCGAAGATTTAGGCATGAAACTTGAAAATACCACTTTGGAACAACTTGGAAAAGCTAAAAAAATCACAGTCGATAAAGAAAATACAACTATAGTGGAAGGCGCAGGTAAAAAAGGAGAAGTTCAAAATAGAGTTGCCGTAATAAAAAAACAAATTGAAGAAACGGACAGCGATTACGACAGAGAAAAATTGCAAGAGAGATTGGCAAAACTTTCTGGCGGAGTTGCTGTAGTTAATATTGGAGCGGCTACTGAAGTTGAAATGAAAGAGAAAAAAGCTAGAGTTGAAGACGCATTATCGGCTACTCGCGCGGCGGTTGAAGAAGGAGTAATACCCGGCGGAGGAATTACTTACTTGCATGCTCAAAGCAGATTAGAATCGTTAAAATTGGATAATGCGGACGAACAGGTTGGAGTTAATATAGTAAAAAGAGCCATCGAAGAACCTATAAGAATGATAGCGGCAAATGCAGGATTGGACGGTTCTGTAGTGGCTATAGAGGCAAAAAAACAAAAAGGCAATATGGGATTCAACGCTCTCACAAACGAATGGGTAGACATGTTAAAAACGGGAATTATAGACCCCGCTAAAGTTTCAAGGAGCGCCTTACAAAATGCAGCTTCGATAGCGAGCCAAGTTTTAACAGCCGAAGTTATCATTACGGATATACCTGAACCTGAAAAACCAATGCCTCCAATGCCGGGCGGCGGAATGGGCGGTATGTATTAATTAGCCTAGACTCGATATTTATTTTAAAATATAATAATAAATAATAATAAAACAAAAATAAAAGCTCCGATTTTTATCGGGGCTTTATTTGATTTATACTAAATTTTTTAATATAATTCTATATATTTATGATTATGAATAAAAATATTGGAGTTTATATGGCTGAAAATAAAACGAATAAAGAATTGGCATTTGATGGAATCAAAGGACTTGTAGAAAAGTTTGAAAATAATTATAAACAATTTCATGCAAACGATTATAACGAAACTTTGACGAGACAAGATTTTATTAATCCTTTCTTTGAATATTTAGGTTGGGATATTTCAAATAAGAAAGGTTATTCGCAGTCGTATAGAGAAGTTATTCATGAGGATAAATTAAAGGTTGGAAAGGAAACGAAAGCGCCCGATTATTCTTTTCGGATTGGCGGGAATAGAGTATTTTTTGTGGAAGCGAAAAAGCCGAGCAGAAATCTAAAAGAAGATTCGGACGCCGCTTATCAAGTGAAACGATACGCTTGGAGCGGAAAATTGGCGGTGAGTATTTTAACCGACTTTGAAGAGTTTGCAATTTATGATTGTTCCAAAAAACCTTCGCAAAACGATAAAGCCTCAATGTCAAGAATCGAATACATCAATTATAAGGAATATTTAAATAGATTCGATTTTTTATACGACACATTTGCAAAAGAAAATGTATTGAAAGGCTCTTTAGAAAAATATAATGCGGATGCAAAAAATAAAAAAGGCACGGAATCCGTAGATATAGATTTTCTTAATTCGCTTGACAATTTGAGGACAAAATTGGCATCAAGCATAAGCAAATCAAATAGTTTATCGGAAAGAGATTTAAATTTTGCAGTTCAGCATATAATCGACAGAATAATCTTTTTGAGAGTTGCAGAAGACAGAGGAGTGGAGAATTACGGTGCTTTGAAAGAGGCTTGTGGGAACGGAGATTATTATAATAATATAATTGAGATTTTTAAGAGAGCGGACGGAAGATACAATTCGGGGATTTTTGATTTTTCAAAAGATAAAATAACGCAAAATATTAAAGTCGACAATAAAGTAATTAAAGAAATAATTAACGATTTATATTATCCGATAAGTCCTTACGAGTTTTCGGTAATATCGGTAGAAATTATAGGGAACGCATACGAGCAATTTTTAGGTAAAACTATAACTATCGAAGGCAATCATAAAGCGAAGATAGAATTAAAGCCCGAAGTTAGAAAAGCCGGCGGAGTTTATTATACGCCCGAATATATAGTCGATTATATCGTGGAGAATACTGTTGGGGAGAAAATCAAGGGTAAGAAACCCGAAGAGATATCGAAAATAAAGATAGTCGACCCCGCTTGCGGTAGCGGAAGTTTTTTACTTGGAGCGTATAAATATTTGCTTAATTATCATAGGGAATATTATTCAAAATATGGGAATAGAAAATTCAGAGGTTCAAAAGAAGACGCGATAGACGAGGTGGGCGAGCTTACTTTATGGATAAAAAAGCAGATTTTAAGAAATAATATTTTCGGCGTGGATATAGATTCTAATGCGGTGGAAGTGACAAAATTATCGTTGCTGTTAAAATGTATGGAAGGCGAAACTCCCGCATCGATAATGAATAATCAAAGTTTGTTTAACGAGAGGGCTTTGCCTTCGTTAGAAGATAATATTAAATGCGGGAACAGTTTAATCGGAAGCGATTTTTACAGAGGAAGCGACTCGCTTAATATCGACATAGAAACGCAATATAAAATTAATTGTTTCGATTGGGAGAAGGAATTTGCGGATATTTTTAAGCGGCATAAAAAAGAAGTAAAGGCTTATCATATAACTTTTGCCATTCATAATAGCAGAGTATCGGAAAGAATGATAACATACAAAGTAGACAAAGGCGAGGTTTTAAATTTAAGAGAAGAAGACGAATTATTTATAACGAAATCAATAGGCGAAGTCATACGAAACAACGATATAAAATGTATGGCTTATAATATTTCAAGAGACCATATTCATATTTTATTGGTTTGCGAAGATAAAGAATTAACCGAGATAGTAAGAAAAATAAAAGGTTATTCTTCATATTCGTTTAGAGAATATCTAAATATTGCGAAAGGCGAAGAATTTCATTTATGGGCTCAAAAATATGACGCCAAAGAAATTATAAATGACGAAAGGCTTCATAATACGATAGAATATATTAATAATAACAGAATAAAGCATAAACTCCCTGAAAACAAGGAGCTTGAGCCTCTTGTATTGTCATTTCTATGCGGAGTAAAATCTGATAGCAGTAATATTGCAGAAAAACATGACAAACAAGCACACAAGGGGTT
>CAZRYV010000125.1:0-6265 GCA_964604385.1 uncultured Brachyspira sp. | reverse complement strand
TTATTAATTAATATTATCTTTCAACTTCTTTCCTATACTTAATCAAACCTTCTTTAAGTATATGCATAGCTTTTTTTAAATCTTTAGAATCCAAAGAATAGCATATTCTCGCTTCGTTTAATCCGAGTCCCGCAGTGGAGTAAAAACCTTCACCCGGAGCAAACATAACAGTCTCACCGTCTATATTGAAATCTTTAATAAGCCATATTATAAAATTTTCAACATTTTTTACGGGAAGTTTAGCCAAAACATAAAAAGCTCCTTCAGGCTCTTTAACTATCACGCCGTCCATTTTTTTAAACTCTTCGAATAGTATTTTTCTTCTGTTATCGTATTCTTTTCTCGCTATTTCAAAATATTCCGCAGGCAAATCGTATAATGCCGCAGCGCCTAACATTTCAAGCGTAGGAGCGCTTAACCTCATTTGACATTCTTTAAATACGGCGCTCATGAAATTTTTATTTTTACTTAAAATGCATCCTATTCTCGCTCCGCAGGCTGAAAATCTTTTTGATATCGAATCAATTATAATGACATTTTCAGCTAAATCTTTATAAGTTCCGAAACTAATTGCCTTTCTATCTCCGTATACGAATTCTCTATAAACTTCGTCACTTATTATAAACATATTATGCTTTTTCGATAAATAAGCTATATCGTCCAATTCTTTTTTATTAAACACTACTCCCGTAGGATTGTTTGGATTTGAAAATATATAGGCTTTAGTTTTTGGCGTAATATATTTTTCTATTTCGTCTCTATCGGGAAGATGAAAACCGTTTTCGGCGTAGGTTCTAACTGCATTTCTTTTTATATTTAGTAAATCGCAGAAACTATTATAATTTGCATAATAAGGTTCGGCTAGCAGTATTTCGTCTCCTTCGTCGAATATTGCAATCATACTAAATAATACGGCTTCGCTTCCGCCATAAGTTATTACTATTTCGTCTTCTTCGTAATGAATTCCCATTTTTTCGTAATATTCTTGTATCTTTTGAATAAGCTGATTAATTCCCCTAGAATGAGCGTATCCTAAAGTTTTTCCGTTATATTTTCCTATTGCTTCAAAAAATATTTTTGGCGTTTCTATATCGGGTTGTCCTATATTAAGGCGATAAATTTTTATTCCTTTTTTTTCGGTTTCTTCCGCATAAGGATTTAATTTTCTAGTAGTCGGCGTCTTTAATTTTTGAATTCTGTTGGATAGTTCCATCTTGATTATTCTCCCAATTAATGATTATTAAATTAAATGTTTAATTGTATAAGATACACGAAAGGAAGTAAATTGTCAATGATTAAAAATATAAATTTTATGTTATATATTGATAAAATAAGATTTTTAATATAGAATTATAATTATGCAAGTTAAATATTTTGTTATCTTATTTTTATTTATATTTTATAGTTTTTTGCATTCTTTTGGCGGAAGACCGATTAATATTGAAGAAGTTCGTCCCTATTATACGGTAGCCGACAGAGTTAGAATAGATGTTTATATTTATAGCAATATTGGAGCAAATACAAATTATAATTATTTAACTTTTACAGTTGCGGATGCCATTGCAAATCAATTAGATTATAACAAAACTTTAAAACTTCAAACCGAAACGAATTTGAATCTCATTCCAATGGAGTTTGAAAGAGCTTACGATTATAAAGTATTTCAATTTACGAATATAACTTATAAGGCGATAGAGAGAACCAACGAAAATAACGAAAATATTGTCACAAATATCGTTACAAATTACGAACACACTTATTATACGAATTGGGGAGGAGTTCGAAGTAATGTAAAATATGTCGGTCCCGAAAGCAAACATTTTTTCTTAAATGAAGACGAAATTATAGTGGAATATAACGGCAGTAATGTAATAGTAAGAAATACCAACGATTTTTTGCAGGAGATTGATACGGGAGGTTCTTATTACGAATATTTTGGAGACGATATAAAAAAATATGTTTTCACAAGGGAATCTGACATAGCTATTTTTGGAACGGTTGAATTTGATAGACCAAATATTGTAATAACCACTTATGTAGCATATATAAAAGATAGAAAAATTAATTCCTATAAAGTGGTATTATCGGAAGCGGGAATAGACGAACAGATTCCATTATACGCTTTGGATGTTGCAAATAGAATAAGTCATTTGGATAAAACGGGAGTGGTGGCGATTAATGTAGAGCCTGAAAATTCTTTTATATATATAGACAATATTTTAATGGGGATAAGCGGGAATACTTTATATATTCCGGCATTAACCACAAACAGCCATAGATTTACGATAAAAAAAGATTTGTATGAAACTATAGACACTATGCTTGCGTTTGAAAAATCGGGAGAAGATATAGAATTAAATTTTTCATTAAACGAAATGACAAATATAGCGAGAGTTCAAATAGAAATTCCGGGAGCGGAAGAGAGCACCGTGATAATTAACGGCGTAAAGGAAGAACCTTTGCCTTATATAGATAGAGATTTTGGATTTGGAACTTATTCTATAAAAATAACCAATTCTAATTATGTGGATTATTATGGACTTTTTACCATAGACAGCACGAATTCTTTATTTTTAAAACCGACTATGAAACAATTTAAAGAGCCTACTTTAGTCGATAGAATATTTAAAAATTATGAAAGAAACACAAAAATATTTTTAGGGCTTACTATAGCGTCTGGAATATTTACCGTTGGAAGTTATATATTCGCAAACGAGATATTAGATAAAACTATGGTTGATTATTATGAAAAATACGGCAATTCTTATAACAGACCGCCGATTGATTTGAGAAATTATAATACGGCGTTTAATATGTATATTGCGGGTATGGTAATGACTAGCGCTTTCGCTTTAACTACGGGAATATATTATATGCTTTGGATAAATGAAAATAATTTTACCGTTGAAAAATTGGCTTTCAATATGGGATTTGGCGGCGCTAATTTAACTTATTCTTATAATTGGTAATTTCAATAAAATATTTTTTGACGATTTAATATTCCGATATTTGACAAACCGATATTTTTTAATATACTAGTTATTAACTATATTTTTTGGAGGCATAATATGTTTAATATTATTTTTATCGGAGCGCCGGGTGTAGGTAAGGGAACGCAATCTGCATTTATAGAAAAAGATTATTCCATTGCCCATATTGCAACGGGAGATATGTTGAGAAAAAATATTGAAGACGGAACGGAACTCGGCAAAACCGCAAAATCTTATATGGATAAAGGCGAATTAGTGCCAGACAGTTTGGTTATCGATATGCTTAACGAAAGAATACAAAAAGACGATTGCAAAAACGGTTTTATGCTTGACGGTTTTCCAAGAACTATGGAACAGGCTAAAGAATTGGATAAAATTTTGGTAAAATTAAATCATAAAATAGACGCCATTATCGATATTTACGCTTCGGACGAGATTATTATAAAGAGATTATTAAACAGAGGCAGAGCTGACGATAACGAAGAGACTATAAAAAATAGAATAAAAGTATTTGAAAGCCAAAGCAAACCCGTATTGGATTTCTATAAAGACAAAGTAAAAATAATAAAAATAGAAAGCGTTGGAACTCCCGAAGAGGTTTATTCAAAAATAAAAAAAGAATTAGATATTATAAAAAAATAAATTTGTAATAAATTTCTTATAATTTTTTTAATTAGATTAAATAAATAAATTTAAATTTATTAAAATATAAAAATAAAGTAAATTAAAAATAGAATTCTTATCTATTTCTTAATTTTGGATGAAGGATTTTATCTAACGCAAATCCTAAAAAGGCAAACGACATTCCCAAAACGGCAATTAAAATTCCTGGAGGTATTATCCACCACCAAAGCCCTGAAAGAACGGCGGAACCTTTCATTGCGTCATGTAAAATCTGCCCCCAAGTGACTATTGTAGCGTCTCCAAAACCGAGCAACGATAAAGAAGATTCGTAAACTATCGCCGAAGGAACCGCCAAAGCCATAGAGGCGAAAGAGAAAGGCAAAAGTAAAGGAGTCAAATGATTGAATATTATTCTAAAATGTCCCGCTCCTATCGTTCTTGCGGCTTCTATATAGGTTTCTTCTTTTAATTGCAATGCCATAGAACGAACCGTCATAACGGAACCTGTCCAAGAAAATAAAATCATCATAGCTATCATTGTCCATATACTCGGTTTAAATATTGCACTCATTACTATCATAACGGGCAAAACGGGAATTCCTATAAATATTTGATAAATAAATTGCATAAATCCGTCCACGAATCCTCCGAAATATGCCGAAATTATTCCATACATAACTCCTATTATTACCGCAATAAAACTTGTCGCTATTCCTATAAATAAAGCCCATTTCAAACCCGATATAAGTCCCGAAAAAATATCTCTTTTCATATTGTCCGTTCCCATTAATCCCGACATCGAACCCACTACAACCATGTAAGGACTGTCTATTTCTTCGTTTACGCTCGAGAATTCTCCCGTTATTTCAAATTTATATATTCCTTTTAAAGCTAAAAAATCGTTTGCCATATCGTCTTTTTTAGTATTAAACAATATTTCAATCGGATTGGTAATTAAAGACTCGGATTGTCTCGCAAAAAGCGCGGGAACAGATTCTCTATAAAATCTGAGAATTCTGTTTTTAGAATCGTTAAACGCCGATATTCTTAAATTTCCTGTGGCATTGTATAAACCGTCATAAAGAGTTATCGATTCTTTATCAGGTCTTATAACTTTCCAAATTAATCCCGTATTTCCTCTAATATTTAAATGAAATATCAAATCTACGGGCGATTTATCATAATTATAATTATATTCGAATAAAATTTTATAATTTAATCTGCCGTCAATATAATTTGTCTCAAAACTTACCTCTTCAATATAACTCGTGACGGAAGCTTTTTCTTTTTGGAAAAAATTAATCCATATGGGAGGCGCAGAAGTCGGATTATCCTGCCAATAATTGATATCTCGCCATCTCTTCGGAGCTTCTTTATAAGTTAAAATTAAAGGCTCAAGTAAAGAGATTAATATTGCAATGACGAGTATCGATAATCCTATTACTCCCGTTTTATCTTTTTTAAATTCGTTAAAAAAATCTATAATCGGATTGGATTTTTTATTTTCCATTTATAATTTTCCTCCGACTTTTATTCTCGGGTCCAAAAATCCATAGGAAATATCAAGTATAACGAGTCCCAATTGATATAATGCCGTGGTTATCGCTAAATTTCCCATCAAAACGGGAATATCATTTTGTTGAACGGAAATCCAATATAAATTTCCAAGTCCCGGCCAAGAAAATATGCCTTCGAATATTATAGAACCTGCGATAGAACCTAAAAGTCCAAGCAAAGTAATAGTAACTATCGGAGGAGCAGCGCTTCTTAAAGTATGTCCGAATAAAATCGATTTTTCGGTTAATCCTCTCGCTCTCGCCGCCATTATATAATCTTCTTGAAGCATATTTAAAACTATATTTCTAACTACAAATGAAATTCCCCAAAAACCTATCAATACCAAAGTTATTAAAGGAAGAGACATATGCCATAACATATCCAAAAAATACATTATTCCTGTGGGAGTCGGGACGGAATGAACGCCTCCTGACGGAAACAAATTTAATTTATAGACGAAAGCCATTATAAGAATCATAGAAAGCCACCAAGTAGGCATACCGTAAACTATCATAGTAAAAATGCTCGTGATTCTGTCGAAAGGTTTTCCCGCTTTTCTCGCCTTTATTAAACCGACAGCCAAACCTACCGCTATTTGAATGATTGATGCCGTGGTGAATAATATTATAGAACGAGGCAAAGCTTCTCCTATTATTTTTATGACGCTTCTGTCTCCGTTTGAATCCATCATAATACTTGACTTTCCAAATTGAAAAGTTATTGTATTAATCGCCCTTAAAAATATTCTCTCACCCTTACTTCTATTTAACCAATATATATCGTAATAATAGCTTCTTCTTTCTTTAATAAAATTATCAACATCTTCCGCCCGCATAGCGCTTAAACCTCTAACCTCGGCGTTAATGTTTTCTTCTATTTGCGCTTTTAGAGTTTTTTCGCTTACGGTATTGAATATTGCCGAAGACATAAACATAAGTATTATAAACATTATAATACCTTTTAATATTCTTTTAATGACGAAATAAGTAAACATAATAATTTATTATATAAATATTTTAATAAAAAATCAATAATATTTTTTATTAAAACTATTGACAAAATTTATAAAAATGCTATAATCATGCCATAGATTG
>CAZRYV010000124.1:0-6329 GCA_964604385.1 uncultured Brachyspira sp. | reverse complement strand
ACAATACAATACAATACAATACAATACAATACAATACAATACAATACAATACGCCCATAATTTAAAATTTTTCGTCATTTCAGCGCTTTTTTATTTTCATTATGTTTACTTATTAAGCGTTATTCATAGACTTCGCTACTCTATTAGTCTTATTTGGGTAATTAGTATTCGCCTTTTAGAGAATACTTTTTATAAAAATATTTTAATTTTAGGGGGATATTCCTATGAAAAAGTTTTTAACCATTATATTTTTTGCCTTGATTTCAAATCAAATCTTCGGCTATTATGGTAATGGAGGAAGAGGGTTTATCGACTTTCTTGTGGACAGAGACCAATTGCGGGTTAGAGTTTCTCACTTGGGTTTTCATGCCGGAACGGAAAATTTTAAAGTCGCTTTCGGATTTGCCGGCGATACGGGCGGTATAATCTTGGGAAACTTCACAAATAATGGAAGTTCGGATAACAAATTAGCAAGTTATCTAAATCCTGCCGTTTCATTGGTGCTTGGTTATAAGTCTTCGTTGATAAGCGTTGGAGGAGGTTATCATTATCAGTATTTCGATAAAGATTATAGCGTTCATACTCCCGCATTAATGTTAACCGCTTTAGATAATACCTTTAGAATAAGTATACCTATTTCTATAGGTGTAGGATATAATCGTTTAAAAAACACTTGGGCTGTATCTACGCTTATAGAAGCTCGATATTATTTCAAAACATGGTTAAATCATTTGCGTTTATACTTCTTATACGGTAATTCAAAATATGCGGGAAATCCCGATAACAAAAACATTTTCACAAATAAATCGTCCGTAGGTTTTGACGCTCGAGCATATTTCTTTCATGATACGGGAAGAGGTTTGACTATATGGCCATATTTAAGATTTGCCTATGATACGGCTTTAAAAACTAAAATGAACCATGGAGACGGAAACTTTAAAGAAGATGGAGATAATTTTAGCATTACGGCTTATGGAAATGCAGAAAGAGGAGCATTAATGGGCGGTTATATAGCTAATATTGATAGCGATGTAAAAGTTAGTTTCAAAAATCCTTATAGATTTGGCATAACTCTACCCGTTATGTTTGTAGCCGCTTCCGATTATGTCAGTCTAACTCTTGAACCTTCTTTGAGCGTTACGATAATCGGCGGTAAAGAAATTACTTTAAAAGATAAAGATAATACTATCGCTACTAAAAACGGACATTATTATACTTTGGGATATGTGGTATACGGCGAAATATTCTTGACTCCTATACCCGAATTAGAATTCTTCCTTTCGCTTCAAGCGGGCGGAACTTCAAGATGGGGTTTAACGGGAACAAGTAAAAGCGGAACATTGGTATTCGGCGCCGATTCGGGAATAACTTGGTATTTTTAATCTCGTTTTTCTCTCTGTTTAAATATATATAGAACTATCTTTAATTAGGTAGTTCTATATGTAAAATATCGGGTTATTTAGTTTTGAAAGAAAAAATTTTAGAATAAATTAATATTGATAATTATAAATATTTTATTTATAATATGGCTATGAATAAATATAACTATTTTAAGGATAATAAAGATTTATTAAACGAATACGATAGACGGGAAGCTTATTTAGTTTATCAAGCTAGTTTAATGAACAGAATTAAATATAATTAAATTATAGAAGAAATAGAAAAATTATAATATATTTCACAAAAACATAAAATAAAATAACAATAAACTATTGATTTTTTGGAATAATATATTTATAATATAACAATATTAAAATAAATTTTTTTGAAGGGGGTATTTATGGCTTGGCATTGGTTTGACTGGGTTGTAATACTATTGTATTTCATTGCGATGTTTTTGATTGGGGTTTTCTTTTCGAGAAGAACCAAATCAACAAACGACTATTTTAACGCGGGCGCTAGAGTTCCCGCAATTGTAACGGCGTTGAGTATTTATGCTACGGCATTATCGTCAATCTCTTTTATCGCCGTTCCGGCTTCTATTTATAATAACGGCTGGCTTTTGGGAATGGGACCTTTGGGAATTATAATATTAATGGTTCCCGTTGCATTGGTATTTATTCCATTTTTCAGAAGATTGAAGGTAACCACGATTTACGAATGGTTGGGTTCAAGATTTTCCTATAGCATAAGACTTTTGGGAAGTTTGTCTTTCATACTTTTCCATTTAGTTAGAATGGCTATAGTTCTTTATCTTCCAACTTTGGCTATGGTTCAGGCTCTTCCGAATTTGAATCCCGTAGTTGTGACTCTGTTAGTCGGATTATTCTGCGTAGCTTATACTTCTATTGGCGGAATGGAGGCAGTTTTATGGTCGGACGCTATCGAAGCTGTAGTTTTATTTATAGGGGCATTTTTGGTTATAATAGTCGCTTTTTCTACAGTTGGAGTAGGCGAAGGATTTTCTATTTTGGCTAGAGACGGTAAAATAATAGGTCCCGATTTCTTCTCTTTGGATTTGGTGAAACAGAGTATTTGGGCTATGATGATTGGAGCTTTCTTCGGTTCGATTTATCAATATATCGGCGGACAGGATATAGTTCAAAGATATAATACCACTCCTACGGAAAAAGAGGCTCAAAAAAGTTTGTTAATGAATGTTCCTTTGGCATGCACAAGTTCGATAATATTTATAGGAATGGGTTCCGCTTGTTATATATTTTTCAATTCCGGTAAAGCGGTTTTGCCTGAAGGTATAAGCGGAAATGCAATTTTGCCTCATTTTATTATGGATTATTTGCCTGTGGGAATTTCAGGTTTGGTAATCGCCGGAGTATTTGCAGCCGCTCAATCGACAGTTTCTTCAAGTTTGAATTCGGTTTCGACTTGTATGACTAAAGATATACTTGAAAAATTAAGACCCGATTTAAGCGATAAATTTAAACTTAATTTTGCAAGAGCGTCAAGTTGGGTTGTGGGACTCGTAAGCACATTGCTTGCCGTTAAATTTTTATACGGAGGACCGGGCGACATTTATTTATATTTCCAAGCCATAACGGGACTTTTGGGCGGACCTATAGCTTCTGTTATTTTGGTTGGAATATTCTTCGATAGAGTTAATACGGTTGCGGTTTGGATAGGTTTTGCATTTTCTACCGTTTTGGCTTTCTATTTAACCGACCCTGCGGGAATAGTTTCGATGTTAATTCCGATTTACAGCAAACCTCCCGTATTTGAGATTTTGATTTCGTTCTTAATCATAGTTGTGGGCGTTTTGGTTTCCGTTCTTGCTTCTTTGGTATGCGGAAAACCTAAAAAAGAAAAAGTTGAAAATTTAACTTATTCGAGCTTAATGAAAAAGTAGGAAAAATATTATTTGAATGAATATTTTAATAATTTTAAGAAAATAAAAACATTATCAAATTAAAAGAGAGGTAAAATTATGAAACATTTATTAAATTCTATAATTATAATCGTTTTTATATTCGCTTGTATTATAGGTTGCGGCGAGACAGTATCTTCGTCTAATGTATTGGACAGTAAAGTCGATAAAAAAATTCTTTGGGAAATGGGCGGACATTTACCCGCTCAAACGGGAATGGATAAAAATATCGGCACTGCCGGTTTATTATACGGGGTATTGGGAGGTAAATATATAGTTGTCGGCGGAGGAGCTAATTTCCCTTATGAATCCGTTCTTTACGGAGGAATAAAAAAATCATATTCCGATATTTATATGCTTGAAGACAAAAACGGAAGTTTGGAAGTTATCGAACATATAAATTGGGAAAATGAAATAGGATACGGCTCTTCTGTCACAACAAAAGACGGCATATACTATCTTGGCGGTTCCACTAATCCCGAAGCTGATGACGATATTTTATTTATCACTTTACAAAACGGTAAATTAAATATTGAAAAAATAGGAGATTTGCCTTTCACTCTACAAAACGGATTGGTATTTGAAAAAGACGGTAAATTATATATCGCCGGAGGAAGCAAAGGCAATGGAAATTCGAGCGGATTATACGAATACGATTTAACCTCTAAAGAGATAATAGAACTTTCTCCAATTCCCGAAGAAGCCGTTAGAACGCAATGTGTCGGACAGATATTAAACGGAAATCTCTATATTTTTAGTGGTGCGGGAAATATAGCCTACACGGACGGTTATAAATACGATTTTGAAAATGATACTTGGGAAAAAGTATCGGATATTTCTATAAACGGAAAATTATTAACCGTAGCAGGCGGTAATTCGATAAAATTAAACGAAAAAGAAATGCTCGTTATGGGCGGAGTTAATAAAGAGTTTTTCGATAATGCCGTTAAAAATTTAAACTCTCTTCAAGGCAGAGAATTAGCCGATTTTAGAGATTATTATTTTAGAGCGGACCCTTACGAGTTTAATTTTAATCCGTATATATTGATTTATAATGCCGATTCTAACACTTGGAGAAGTATCGGAGAGTCTCCTTTCGACCCTAACGCGGGAGCCGCTTTGATACTAATGGGAAATAAAATCTATTCTATAAACGGCGAGATAAAAGCCGGAGTTAGAACGGATAAAATGTTTGTGGGAACGATATTTGCCAAATAAGTTTCATCAACAATAAATAAATTTAAGATTAGACTGTTCGAATATTTATTTACAATTTATTTTGAACAGTCTAAATAAAATTTAAATATTAAATAAGAAAAATTATAAAAGAAAATAATAAAAATATAATAAAATAAATTTTTAAGGAGATTGCGATGAGAAATTTAGATAAGTATAGGGGCGTTATACCCGCATTTTACGCTTGCTATGACGACAAGGGAAATGTAAGCGGAGAGAGAGCTAAAAAATTCGCTTCGTTTTTGATTGACAAGGGAATTAAAGGGTTATATGTCGGTGGTTCTTCGGGAGAATGTATTTATCAAAGTAAAGACGATAGAAAATTAATACTCGAATCGGTTATGGAAGTGGCTAAAGGAAAAATTACGGTAATCGCTCATATAGCCTGCAATAATACCGCTGATGGCGAAGAATTGGCGGCTCATGCGGAAAAATTGGGAGTTGACGCCATAGCGGCTATTCCTCCTATTTATTTTCATTTGCCAGATTATGCCATAGCCGATTATTGGAACGATATGAGTAAAGCGGCTCCTAATACGGATTTTATAATTTACAATATTCCTCAACTTGCGGGAGTAGCCTTGAATATTCCGCTTTATAAAAAGATGAGAGAAAATCCTAAAGTTATAGGCGTTAAAAACTCTTCTATGCCCGTTCAGGATATTCAAATGTTTAAAGATGTGGCGGGAGATGACAGCGTGATATTTAACGGTCCGGACGAACAATTTGTAGGAGGACGGATAATGGGAGCGGACGGAGGAATCGGCGGAACTTACGGAGTTATGCCCGAATTATTTTTAGCGGCGGACAAAGCCGTTAGAGATTGCGATTTTAAGAAAGCTCAAGATATTCAATTTAAAATCGATAGAATAATTTACGCTATGTGTTCTTGTCATGGAAATTTATATGCTGTTATGAAAGAGATTTTAAGAAAGCAAGGAATCGATATAGGTGGCGTTAGAAAACCTCTAGCCGACATTATAGAGAGCGATAAAAGTCAGATAGATATTTGTCATAAAATGATTGAAGATGCCAAAAGCAGCTTAAAATAAACTTAAAATAAAAATAAAAGTAAAAGAAAGTGTAAAAGAGAAAAAACAGTTTAAAAACGATAAACAATAAGGATAGATTATGATATTAAAACCTATAAAAAGCGAATTTAATAAGGACTTTCATGAAAGAATATGGAAGGCGAAAAATTATGTGAGAGAACATTACGAAGAATTAAAAAAACTTCCCGCAGGACAACATAAACTTGACAAAGAGATATGCGAAGGAGCTTATATCAATATAACGGAATACGACAGCAAGGATAATCCGCCTTGGGAATCTCATTTGCAGTTTGTGGATATTCAGATAATATTCGAAGGAGCGGAAGATTATATTATTGCGAATACTTCCGATTTGACTCCTAAAGAATACGATGTCGCTACCGATTATCATAATTGGGAAGGCGAAGGAACTGTTCGTTTAACTTTGTCTCAAGGAAATATTTTAATACTTCTTCCTTACGATGCGCATAGAGTTGGACTTGCTCCTAAAACGGGAAAAACTCATGTCAAAAAAGGAATAGTAAAAGTGCCGTATAGCGGTTGAAAAAAGTTAGTTGGAAAAAGTTAAAATTTTTAAAAAAAAATAATTTAAAAAATATTAAAAAAATTGGTAAATTATATTATTTTATAAAATAAAGGCTTGATTTTCCGTTTATTGATTTTATATTTTCAACGGTTAATCAAGCCTTCTAGTTTAGTTAAATATGATTAATGTAAAA
>CAZRYV010000123.1:0-6359 GCA_964604385.1 uncultured Brachyspira sp. | reverse complement strand
CTAATAACCGTTGTTATTATGGTAGCAATAATGGGAATTTCCTGCTCTAGCAAAAGACCTACGGGAATGAACGATTTTGCGGAAGTGGGACCGGAAGATGCAGTAGGAAGTGGCGAAAACACCGACCATACTTTCGATATCGGAGTAATTTATCCCGATGTTGAAAACGCTTTGCAGACTGACGGTATAGATATAACTAAAGTTTCCACTGAAAATAACGGTGAAAATTTAACAAAAATATGGAAAAAATTATTGAACGATGGAAACAAAAAGTTATATGTTACATTTCATAAACTTAATAACGGAAACAATGTCACAGTTGATAATTTCAAAGATTTATCATATTTCGATTTTGATGCAAGCGGAAATATGATTTATAGAAATAATCAAGATAGCACCGGTAATAACACTACGATTAAAGAATTCGTTAAAGGCGTTATTGTAAAAATAACAAATTATAATGGAAGCAAAAACGGATATGTAATCGGCGGGCCTTTATAAAACTAAAGATGCCAATAATAGCAGCAAACAGGCTTTAAAACATCAGATACTTCATTATAAAATTGGGCATAATGTTCCAGATGGAAACTATGAAGTAGTATATATTCATCCTCAATATTCGGCAAATAATCAGTATCATGACAAAAACTACGATACCGTTGGATTTAGCTATGCTTTCTATGGAAGTTATAACGATACTATAGCCAAAAAAACGGAATTTGAAAAAGCTATAAAACCTGAAGATTATAAACCGTTGTATAATGATATGAAATATCCTGTAGGAGTTAGAGATGCTCCAAATTATCCGACTAGATTTTACAGAACAAAATAGATAAGCATTCTTTGTCCAAAAGAGGTTGCGTTAAAATCGCAGCCTCTTTTTTTAGTTTTTTAATATTTTTTATATCTTTTTAATATTTTATAGAAATTTTATAAATTTTATAGAAAACGGTTGATATTTTACTTTATTTATATTATAATATTTTCAATTAATATTTTTACAAGGAATAATAATGATTTCTGTTAAAAATTTGACTAAATATTACGGCGATTTTAAAGCGTTAAACGGAATAAGTTTTGAAATAAAATCGGGAGAGATTGTGGGAATTCTCGGACCAAATGGAGCGGGCAAATCCACGACTTTAAGAATATTAACCTGTTATTTAAATCCAACAGACGGAGATGCAATTATAGACGGAAAAAGCATATTAAATGACGAAATAAATGTAAAAAAAATAATAGGCTATCTTCCCGAATCCGCCCCGCTCTATAACGATATGTGCGTTTTCGATTATTTGGTTTATATGGCTGATATACAGGAATTGGAAAAAGATAAGTTAAACGATAGACTTAATTATGTAGTCGAAGTATGCAGTTTGAAAGAGGTAATTTCAAAACCGATTGGAGAATTATCGAAAGGTTATAAACAGAGAGTTGGACTTGCAGGTTCTATTATTCATGACCCTAAAATACTCATATTAGACGAACCGACAAACGGACTCGACCCAAATCAAATAGTGGAAATCAGAGAATTGATAAAAGAATTGGGAAAAGAAAAAACAGTTTTGGTATCGACTCATATATTAAGCGAAGTTGAAAGCACTTGTTCGAGAGCAATCATAATAAATAAAGGCGATATTATAGCGGACGATACTCCGAGAAATTTAAGTTCAAGTTTTGCAGGCAATAAATCGGCAACGGTAAAAATATCGATTAAAACGAGCGAGAATGCCGAAAGTGTCAGAGAAAAATTATCTAGTATTAACGGAATTAATAAGGTAGAAATTGAAGAATTTGCAAGTAATACGGATAATATAAATAATGATATAAAAGAAATTTCAATATATTCTAACTTGGAAGAACCGAGAGATGAAATATATAAATTTATAAAAAATACCGATTGGATAATATATGAAATGACAAAAGTCAAAGAGAATTTGGAAACGGTATTCCATATTTTAACCAAAGGAGACGAATAAATAATGCAAAATATTTTTTCTTTTAATAAATCTTTTATAATACTAAAAAAAGAACTTAAACATATTTTCCTTTCGCCGATAGCCTATATATTTTCCGCAATATTTTTGGTGGTTTCGGGAATATATTTTTTCTCAAGATTTTTTATTATATCTCAAAACGATATGCGAGATTATTTTACGATTTTGCCGATAATATTATCTCTTATTATTCCGCCAATTACTATGGGACTTTTATCTAGCGAATTTTCAAGCGGTTCTTACGAGCTTATAAGCACGCAGTCGGTTTCGCCATTAGAAATTATAATAGGAAAATTTTTGTCGGCGGTAATATTTATGCTTTTCGCTCTTTTACCTACTCTATTGTATCCGATAACTTTATTATTTTTGGGAAGATTGGATATAGGACCCGTGATAGGAGGATATATTGGAAGCGTATTTTTAATATCCGCATTATGTTCGATTGGAATATTCGCATCTTCTATAACCAAAAATCAAATAATATCCTTGATAGTCGCTCTTGCAATAATGATATTTCTAACTATATTTTTAAAATTAATTTCTTTAATATTTCCTTCGATTGCAAATGTTATGGAATTTATAAGCAGCGATTATCATTTCAACAACATTGCAAGGGGAGTTTTAGATTTGAGAGATATAGTTTATTTCCTATCAATAACGACAATATTTTTATATTTGTCTAATATCGTTTTGGAAAATAGAAAGTAAAAAATATTAAAATATAAAACAAAAAAATCGGAAATTTTATGAGTAAAAATATTACCAAATTGCTAATTCTTGTAATAATACTTCTTATTGTAAGTTTTGCGGCTTTTTATATCACTAAAAAAAGAAGCGGCGAAATAGCGTCCAATAAACCGAGAGTGCAGATATTTGAACTTAACGAAACTAATGTTAATAAATATAAATTAATATTTGAAGAAGAACCTATAATTGTAGAAAAAATAAACGGTATATGGAAAATAGTCTCTCCTGCAAACGATTATAAAGTAGACCAACTTGAAGCTTTTGCGAATGTTAAAAATTTTAATACTCTCAATATAGATATGATAATAACCAATTTATCGGAAGTAGCCTCTTTCGGTTTGGATAATCCTTCAAACGAATTTACAGTTTGGGAAGGAAATAAAGAATATAAAATACTCGTGGGAAATAAAACGGCGGACGATGAAAGATATTATGTGAAATATAAAGACGAATATTTTAGCGTAGAGTCGATTTATATAGACGCTTTAAAGAAAAATATCGATATGCTCAGAGATAAGGAAATATTTAAAAGTCCTATATCTTTAGATTCTGTTAAAATAGTTGAAATTACTGCGGAAAATTATACGAATATCATAAGAAAAATTAACAGAACTAATTGGATTGTGGAAAATATTGAAGGCGAAACTGATTTGGAAAAAGCATATAACGATTTTTCTACTTTATCTTTAATCAAGGCTTCGGCGTTCTTATACGATGTTCCCCGCAGAATAGATAGACTTTTTAGAATTCCAGACGCAGTCGTTAGTTTGTATATGGAAGATAATACTAAAACCGTATATAGTTTAGCTTACGATATGGATAATAAAATATATGTTAAACCAGAAAGCGGAATTATATATGAAGTCGATTATTCTATATACGATGCAGCTATGCGAGGAAAAGAATATTATATAAAAAGCGAAGATAATTAAAATTAAATTAATCGCTAAACGATATTACGCCTTCGATAATAGCCTCGAATCTTTCGGGTTCTATTATCGCTATTGTATCGTCCGTTTTTAAATTAGGAGCGAAACCTCCGATACTGATTAAGAAAGAGTGAGCGCTTTTATAAACTCTCGCATAATCCACAAATTGGTCTACTATATCCTGTCGCATAGGATAACCCGAAGTATCGAGAGCGAAAGTGCTTTTATAAGATTGTCCTTCCGAACCGAATTTTTTTATCGTAACGAAGAAAACCAAAGTGTCGGATTTCTTGCTGTGGTCGGTAACTATATATCCGTTTAAAGTCAACACTCTATAAAAATGTTTTTCCAAATAATCTACCACATCCATTTCTAAAGCGGTTCTTAAAGCGTTGTTTGCGATAATCGAACTATAGGTTTTTAATTTATGGTCTATATCCAAATAAATATTTCTAGTCGCTTTAATTATTTCCCATTGTCTAACGGCGAATTCGAATTGTTTATTTTTTACCAATGTTTCGGCGTATCTGTATCTCTCGTCCACCACTTTATCGTTCGGTATATCTTCTTTATTTAAAACCTGCTCGTAATAATTTTTTGCCTTATCGTAATTTCCAAGCTCGTAATAAGAATTTGCAAGCTGTAAAGAAATTGCGTCTTTGTTTTCTAAAGCGTTGCTGCCGTAAGCGATTTCCAATTCCACAACGGCGTTTTGAAAATCTCTCGATGCCGATAAAACTTCTCCCATTAACAAATGATACTGAACATTTGTAGGGTCTAAATCCAAAGCATGTTGAATATGCTGTTGAGCGGCATGATAAGAACGCATTTGATAATAACAATTTGAAAGCATATAAAGAAGTTGAGGATTGCTATCGTTACGAGCCAAAGCCAAAGTAAAATATTTTTGAGCCAAAGCCCATTCTCCCGCATCGTAGGAAATAGTTCCCGCTTTATATAAAGAATCAAAATCTTGGTCTTTTAACCGAATAATCTCGTTATATTCGTCTATAGCTTTTTTATAATTTCCCGTCTCTTCGTAAATTTTCGCCAAAAATTCCCTTACATTTAATTGACTTATCTCTTTGCTGAAATTTCCCGAATCTATTATATTTTGTAAAGACGCCATAGCTAGTATAAATTGTTGTTGTTTATAATATAAATTTGCGCTTATCCATAATATATAAGGGTCTTTTTTATATTTTGTGTCAAGTTCGTTTATCTCCCGCATCGTAGCGTCATAATTATTTTCGTTATATAATTGAGTTATTCTTTTTAATTTATTTCCGTATGTTCCGCTTCTAATTATATAATTAGTAGCCACCGCCAATATGATTATAAAAATTATTATAAATATTAATGAAGCTTCCACAATTATATTCCTTTTTGATAAAATACGACTGGATTTTCCGTTTCTTCGGCTTCTATCAAAGCCTCTTGAAGTTTCGTAATCAAATTATCTTTAATCACGAAAGCCGATATTTTATTCATTTTATTAATTGAAAAATCATAACCGCTTACCGCCATAGTTATGTCGATATCTATATCTTCGCCGTTATATTCGAAATTATAATTTTTTAATCCTTTAAAATATCTTCGGATAATTTTCCAAGCCTCTTCCTCGTTGGAATAAATATAAGTGTATATCGTGTTATTTTCCGCAAACGCTTGATTTTCGCCCGTTCTTGAATTTTGTTTTATAAATTTTATTAACTCTTCTTTAACGCTTTTATAACCTGCATCTCCATATTTTTCTTCGATTTTTTTATGGTTGGATATTTTAAAAGCCATAAGCCCGATTGCATATTCATGTCTTTGCGAAAAAGATATAATATTTTTCATAGTATTAAAAAATATTTCCGATTCTATATTATTAATATTTTCTTCTCCATGTTCTTCTGTTTCATCATAATATCCCAAATTATAAATAATGGTTTTATACAAAAAAACAATCATTTTTTTTACGCAGTAGGTAAGTTCCACAGATATAAAAAATAGTCCAATCGAGAGTATAACAAAATAAAATGTATATTCTCCTCTATATAAAATCTTTTGTATCGCAGGAATATAGCTTAAAGAAAGCAAAATTGTAGCGGAGGTTACTATAAAAAATAAAAAATTGCTTACTCCGTTAAAAAAATCGTTTTCTACATTAAACATTAAAACTATTATAAAAGCGTATAATATGGAAATGCTTATCCATATCCAAACCCATATATCGAGAGTGTATAATAAATAAACGAAAAAATTTTGAGGATTCGAAGATATTAAAAGTATATAAATCGGTATAAAAACGGCGCTGTATATTAAAGCGCATATCATAGAGGCGAAAAATCCGTATAAATATGATTTCGATAAATTAATTTTTTTTGACTCCATAACCTTTGCCTAATTTTTATACATAATATTACAGTCGTATTTTAATTCGGATTTCCCGAAAACTTTCATCATTTTTTCAAGTTCTTCCTTATTAGAATATATCATATATTCCAAACCCTTTCTGCCTTTACTCACGGTTGCAATAAAACTCTCTTCCGTTATACAAACGGCGTTCGCTCCAAGCATAAAATATTTAAATATGTCGCTTCCGTATCTTGGAGATTCGGCTAACATATTAATTTGCATTTTATGACGACCGTTGTGTAAATTTAATGCAATCTTATTTATAGTATCGGAAACTTTTTTT
>CAZRYV010000122.1:3813-6389 GCA_964604385.1 uncultured Brachyspira sp. | reverse complement strand
GCTGCGGTAATAGCTACGGCTAAAAAAACATATCCCGATGCTGAAATATGGATGGTTGAAATGGAACACTATAATGTCTATGAAGTGAAAATGAGCAATTTCATGGAACTTTATATAGATATTAACGGTAATCTATTATATCAAAAATGGGACGATTAAATTTTTGAAGGAGGATTAAAAATGACAAAAATTAAAAAATTATTGATTTTAGGTTTAATATTAGGTTTAAGTTCGAGTATAGTTTTCGGAGATTGGATAGTTCCCGCTTCTTCTCTACCACAAAAAGCGAGAACATTTATTAATTCGACTTTTCCTGGCGTGCAAATATGGAAAGTTGAAAGAGACGGAGGAAAATTTGAAGTTAAACTTTCAAACGGCGTGGATATCGATTTTACTATTACGGGCGATTGGAAAGATATAGACGGCGGATGGGTTACGATTCCTTTCTCCGTATTGCCGGCTTCTGTTGCGAATACAGTTAAACAAACTTATCCGCAAGCTATGATAATAGGCGCTGAAAAAGAATGGGGTAACTATAAAATTAAACTTAATAATTTTATGGAGCTTTACATTACATCAAACGGACAACTTATAGGACAGAAATTTGACGATTAATAACCGATTAAATAAGGGGGGTAAAGAGATGTCGTATAGCGGCGTCTCTTTTTATTATTTCTTATTATTGTTTTTTATTACTTTTTTCTTATTTTTATTTTGGAGAGATTTACAAGTATCAATAACAATCTCTTTTAAAAGTTCTTTATCTTCAATATTCTCTGCATAATACATCGGTTTTGCATTTTTATACGGAATGGCTTCTTTCATATTATAATCTTTATTTGTTCTAGTTATTTTTATAAGAAATCTATTGTCATAAATTCCGCCGAATAAAATTTTATTGTAGTAAAGCAAATATTCGCCAATCATCGATTTATAACTTATATTGTCAAGCAAATTCAATTTATCCAAAATTAAATCTCTGTATTCTTTCGATGTCGGCATAATTTTAATTTCCTAATTTATTTTAAATTTAAATTAACTTTCCGCATATTTGCAAACATTAATCCATTTTTTGAAATTCACTATTTTTTCAAGTTCTTCCAAAGTTAATTTTATTGCGCTATTAGAACTTCCGCAAGCAGGATAAATTGTCTCAAGTCTTTTTAAAGATTCGTCCAAATAAATAATTACATTTTCGTTTACTCCAAACGGACAAACTCCGCCTACCGCATGCCCAATTAATTCTTCGACTCTTTCAAAAGGAATCATTTTAGCTTTAACCAAAAATTCCGCTTTAAATTTGCTATTGTCTATTTTGCAATCTCCCGCAACGACTATCAATATAGGATTATCTTCTACAATGAAAGAAAGAGTTTTGGCAATTTCTTTTTCCTCGCAATTTATCGCTTTAGCCGCATCTTCCACAGTCGCAGATGAAACGGGAAATTCCATAACTTTGTCGTCAAGATTAAATTGTTTTAAATATTCTTTCGCTTTCGTAATCGACATTATTTATCCTCTTTTATAAAATTTATCAAATTAAAAATTATTAAATATAGATTTTGATATTATATAATAAGACGATTTTTATTAAAACTATAAATTACACGAATTTTATTTTTTAACTTTATTTTTTTATTTTTTATAAAATTATTTTTTGAGAAAATCAATCCATTTATCATACGCTTCTTTTATTTTGTCATCCAAATAACCCATAGTTTTTTCTTTTATTTCGTTAGGAATTCCGTATGCCGCTTCTGCAATGCTTCCCGTAATCGCCGCAAGAGTATCGCTGTCTCCTCCGATTGATATTGCATTTCTTATTGCGTCTTCAAAATCGGTGCTTTCGAGAAAAGCAACTATAGCCTGCGGAACCGTTCCCTGACAACTTACATCAAATCTGTAAGAAGGACGAATTTCATCCAAAGTAAAATTCAAATCATAATTGTATCTTTTTTCTATTTCGTTTTTAAGAATTTCTTTATATTCGTTTATGGCATTTTTGGATTTTCCATGTCTCATATAAAATATTGATACCGCCGTAGCCTGCGCTCCCTTTATTCCTTCGGGATGATTATGCGTAACTTCCGAAGATACTTTCGCCAAATTTTCGGTTTGTTTTATTCCCTCTTCAATAGGAATATCCAAATTTGCAACCCAACCGCATGGAGACACTCTCATTGCAGAACCGTTTCCCCAACTGTTATAAGGTCCGCTATCTTCTAGTTCAAGCGTAAGCCATTCTCTAAAATGTCCGCCATAACTTTTATTAAAGTAAAGAAGTCCCCACCTCTTCATACATTCCACATAATGTTGATGTTTGCCTCCGTTCATTATCGCTTCTGCAACCGCAATCGTCATAACGGTGTCGTCTGTAAAAAACATTTCCTTTGAAAATAAATTAAAGTCTTTGGTTTTAATATTGTCGAATTCATATATAGAACCAACTATATCTCCGATTATCGCTCCAAGCATCATTGTCTCCTTTTATTAATATTAATTTAATTATATCATATATTCAATAATTTTTCTAACTTATTTTAAAAATAATTTTTTCAATTCTTCTTCAGATTTTT
>CAZRYV010000122.1:1387-3713 GCA_964604385.1 uncultured Brachyspira sp. | reverse complement strand
TTTCGCAAGGATAGATAAAACCTCCGATTTCAGCGCCCAAAGTATAAACATAGGAGATTATTTGATGTTTATCGTTTCTGTCAATTTCTTCATTATCTTCATTATCTTTATTTAACCTTTTATATTTTGCATCCAATACTATTTTTTTATTATCATTATAAAAGTCAGGATATACTCTCCAACGATTATCTAATAAATTTATTCCGCCTGTTCCTGTTTTATTTTGCGGATGTTTAAAATTCAAATCTTTTAATATTGTATAAATATATTCTTCCCAAAGGTATGCTCCGTCAAATAATATTCCGTAAATTTTATCTTTTTCTTCTCCGTATTTTATTTGCTCATGTCTTAATATTTGAATGCAAATTTTTCTTAAAGGTTCGTATTCGTAAAAATAAGGATGATTTAATTTTTTGAGATTTTTATTTATTATGCTTTGCCTTTTATTTTTATCGTAGCTCGAAGTGGCTTCAATCATTTGCAATATTGAAATTTTTAATTCTTCGTTTATATTTAAAATTCCTCTGTTTTTGGAGTTAATATATTCTATAGTATGTCTTATTAATTGAGTTAGATTATTATCGTAGCTGTATTCTCTCGTCCTGTATGCGATTTTTCCGTTGAAAGGAATATTTTTTATTAAATGACGATTAATATCTATAACGCCTCTGACATTCGCATTGTTATATTCTCTTTTTTGATAATTTTTGAAAATTCCCTGCCTAATAGCTTTTTTAAAGAAATGAATAAACAGATAAATTAAAAAATCAAACGAATAATCTTTATTAGTAGAATGTTCCAAATTAAAAATATCAAAACATAAAACTTTTTGAAGCATATAGTGAAGAAAATAATCTTTATCATCCGAAGCAAATCTTGAAGTAATTTTTATTTGAGTATCGTTATATCCGATAAAACCCATTATATTATTTGTTCTTATTTCATTATCATAAATATTAAAAATAGTATTATTTTCACTAATATGTTTAGATGTTTTTAAATCGTTTGGGAATATTAATAAATTATCGTTTTCTGCTATATGTTTTATAGTTTTATGAGATATTTCTTTTAACGAATTTAAAATTTTTTCTTTATCTTCGTTAGAAATATTTTTACTTATTTCATTAATAGATTTTTTACTATTATCTTTTAATTCAATCATTTTATCATTCGACTATTTTAATTATTATAAGCGTTTTCAAATTTTTCCATTATTTCTTTTTGATTAGGCATGCCTCTTGTATATTCAAATAAAAGTCCTTTTAAATGATTTTCCCATAATTTTTTAAATGCCTCGTCTTTATTATTTCCGTTATAATAATTATCCAATTTTAGAAAATAAGACGCTCCTATATTATAATCGTCCGACAATTCGGGAATGCTTGATATCGCCTCGTTTAATTTATCCATTCTTTTAATAGCTTCGTCTTTTAAATTTCCCAATTCTCCTAATATGCTCTCTTGAGTATCTTTGGCTTTAATTTCTTTCCAAGCGAATCTTCTACGCATAGCAAAATCCATACTTTCAACGCTTCTGTCGATATCGTTCATAGTTCCGATTATATAAACATTTTCGGGTATATAAAAACCGTCCTTAAACTCGTCTCCGTCCTCGATTAAATTGTCGTATTGAGTTTTAACTTTTCCTTTTTCTCCTCTATAACCGCTGTCAACCGAAAAGAACAATTCGCCGAAGATTTTTGAAATCTCGCCTCTGTTTATTTCGTCTATTATAAATACAAAATCTTTTTCTTCTATTTTTTTAACGGTTATATTAGTTTTTTCTTTTTCTATTTCATTATTATATTTATCATAAAATGCTTTAAGAAATCCATAAATATATGTAAGAAGCCCTTGCATTTTTAATTCATTAGAAAAATCTTTCCAATTCCAATCTTCAGGCTTTTTAGAAAGAAATATTTCAAAGTAACTTCTATATAAATCTAATTTATCATTAAATGTATATTTATTACCTTTTTTAGTTTCTACAGTAAATCTTAATTCCTCTTCATTTTCGCTATAATATATTTCTATAATAGGTGAAACTTTTCCTCCTCCTATTCCAAAAATTTCAAATTTTTCGCTCTTTGCTATTTCTTCATTAATATCATTATAAAAATCAATTAAATATTTCTTTATAATTTCCTCATAATTTAAAGTGGCAATATCTTTTTTACTATCGATTAAATTTTTGAGAGCTTTTTTACAGAATTCTTTAAAAACTCCGTCTTTTCTTTCAAAAACAATATTACCGTTTTCATCTTTTTTAGGTCTTAATCCTTCCACAAAATCGGTATAATCGTAAGAAGGATGAAATTGAACAAAT
>CAZRYV010000122.1:0-1287 GCA_964604385.1 uncultured Brachyspira sp. | reverse complement strand
TTGCTATTTCTTTAGCCAAATAAGTTTTGCCCGTTCCCGGCGCTCCCGTTAGGATTAAATTTTTGTTTGATTTTAATAATTCAATTATTTCTTCTTTCATTTTTTCTCCCGAATATTTTTATTGATTCGTTGCTTTTATAATTATATATAGATAGTGTTAATTTGCAATGTTCTATTATAATTATTTAATAGCCTCTATATGTATAGTAGCCTCTATGGATAATTTTTCTCTGATTGCATTTTCAAAAATAGTCGCCAGATTATGAGCCTCGAAAACAGTCATATCTTTTGGAAAGCGAATGTGAAAAGTAATTTCCGTATGAGCGCCGTAAACATGAATATGGAAATGATGCAAACTATCGCCGTTTAAATTAAGTTTGCCCGCAATATTTTTTATTCCGTTTATAATTTCTTCGGAAGGATATTCTCCAATTAAAGGTTTTACGCTCGATTTTATCACATCGAAAGCGGCTATAAATATAACTATCGAAACCAGTATGCTTAATATGGCGTCCAACTGCCAAATATTTTTTCCGATTAAAATTCCAATTAATATTATTATGGATGTAATGCTGTCGCTTCTATGATGCCAAGCGTCCGCATATAAAGATTTTGCTCCCGATTTTCTGTAAGCCCAAAAAGAATATTGAGCGAGAAGTTCTTTTATTATAACGGAAACTATCATTGCTATAATGGATATTTTATTAAAAGAAGCGGTTTGTTTGTTAATCAAATTTTTTATAGCCTCTGCAAAAAAAGTATATCCGATAAAAATAAGCATTATTCCGACAATAAAACTCGTTATAAGTTCTATTCTGCCATGCCCGAAAGGATGTTCTTTATCCGCCGGCTTTTTTGAAAATATTCCGCCGATTATTACGATTATACTGCTTATAGAGTCGCTTAAAGAATGCCAAGCGTCAGCGATAATCGAAAGAGAACCCGACAATATTCCAACTGTATATTTGAAAGCGAATAATAATATATTTATTATAACCGAAATTATTCCTTCTATTATCATATATTTTGATTTCTTTTCGTTATCAATCATTTTATTAAACCTTATTTTTTAATTTTCCGTTTTAACTTAAGAATATTATTTTATTTGCAAATGTCAATAAATCATTATTTCTATTTTAGATTAATAATTTGTAAAAACAATAATGTTGACAAAATTTTTAAATATCGTATAATTTAATCATTATGAGATTAAAATTCCTATTTAATAATTTTTTGACAGTCAACAGTCAACAGTCAACAGTCAACAGTCAACAGTCAACAGTCAAC
>CAZRYV010000121.1:0-6396 GCA_964604385.1 uncultured Brachyspira sp. | reverse complement strand
TTTTATATATTAAATTAGTTTTTATTTAAATATTACTCAAATCTATTTTTTCTCTCATATTTGAAATAGATTTTATAAGGTTTATATTCAAACTCTTAAAAATGTTTTCTATATTCTTATAATCCAAATTTGGAACGACTATAGAAATTTTGCTTATTAAATTTGGAGATTCCGATTCTTTTTGAGTATCTTTCCATCCGATTATTTTTACATTCGTTACTTTTATCCCGAATCTTTCAAGCTCATCTTCTATATTTATTTTGTCAGAACACTCTATTAAATAAAATAAAGATTTGTTTTTATTAGCCATAAAATAAGGAACTCTATAAATCGAAGCGCTTAAAAATATGCAAAGACAACCTATAGCCGACAAAATCCATTCGCCCGAACCGATTACTATTCCCAAACATGCAGTAACCCAAACTATCGCCGCTGTGGTAATTCCATGTAGCTTTCCTCTGTTTTGTATAATCATACCCGCTCCCAAAAATCCAATTCCCGAAACTATTTGCGCGGTTATTCTATTATAATCGGGAGTAGTATATAATATTTTACTTCCTATATTAACAAGTTCGTAATTTTGAACCATTATCGCTTTTGCAAAAAGTTCTTCATAGCAAGATAGAATCGCCGCTCCCATACAAACGATGCTTGTAGTTCTGCTTCCAATCGGTTTTTTATGCTGCGCTCTCTCCCAACCTATAAAAATTCCCATTACATAAGCTACCATTATTCTTACAGTTATTTCCAAAACGCTATAATCGGACAATATATATTCTATGGATTCTTTTATCATAATCAACTCGCATAATTTTAACAGAATTATTTTTATCGTATTTATAATTATCGAAATAATTTATATTTAACTTTCAAAAAATATATTTATAACGGCGTTTATATTTATAACGCTTATAGGAAAATATTTATCCTTTCCAAAAGCTGCAAAAACCATAAATTTATTTTTATCCAACTCGGAGTTTTTATAATTTTTTATATAATCTACTCCATTAGAATTGATTTTATTATATTTTATATTTAAAGTTAATTTTTCATTATTATTTAAAATATCGAAAAAAAGAATTTGATTAATTTTATCAAAATTAATATTTTTTATTTCCTGAAATTCCGCAATTAAAATTTTTACTTTATTTTTATTATCTAATTTATTATTAAAATAATCGTATTTAAAATCAATATTTTTTATATCTTTAAAATTTGGAAAAAATAAATCGTAATCCACAGTTTTCTTATTGGAATTAAAATCTTTTTTTAAAAAATCATGAAGAAAATTATAATCTATTCTTTCGCCCAAAACCGCCGAAGTTTTTTTACTCGAGGAAATTCTGTATTCGTCATTAATTTTATAATTTGTCAATTTTATTTTATATTTTGAAATAGTTTCAATAGAAATATTATTTTCCCAATGAATTTTTTTTTCGTAATTATAAAAAATATCATCGTGAAAATTCTGATAATTTTTATAATTGTCGTAAAAAGTCGGAATGGTATAAGAATAATAAAAAATTTTTTTAAAATTTAAATTATAAAGAATAGAAGTTAATCCAAAATAACCCGAAGACGAAATCCAAGGATAGGCCCCCAAACCTATAAATTCTCCCGCAGATTTTTCAATATATTCGCTTT
This sequence comes from uncultured Brachyspira sp., assembly GCA_964604385.1. Classification (GTDB taxonomy): domain Bacteria; phylum Spirochaetota; class Brachyspiria; order Brachyspirales; family Brachyspiraceae; genus Brachyspira. The sequence continues at coordinate 4,752 of CAZRYV010000121.1, read as the reverse complement.
TAATTTTTCCCGCTAGAAATTTAATCGTAGCGGCGTCTTTATTTTTTTTAGCGTCTTCAATAGCCATAATCGTATTATAGATTTTAGATAAAGTTTTCATTACGAATATTTTATTGAAGAAAGATTTTTTACTTAACATTGAGGCAACGCTTTGAGATAAACTCCTAAAAAGTTTTGAGAGTTCGGGCATATCGTTATTTAATTTTGTGGCAATCTGTTCCGCCGTATCAAAATCTTTTTCATAGCAAGAATAAAATCCTTTTGCAAAAATATTTTCTATAAAATTTTTTGAGAATTCCAAAATATTATCGTCAATAATTTTATCTTTTTCTTTTTTTATATTTTTTATATTTTTAGTCTTTGAATCGTTTTTTTCTTTAGCAATGTCAATAATATTAATAATATCTTTATTTAAAATTTTTCTTTCGTTTGTATCCGCCGAAGATTTTATAATTTTTTTTATATGCAATAAAGCTATAATTATATGTTTACAAATTTTTTGAGAAGGACAATTACAAGCCGTTTCTTTTATATCGTCAGTAAAAAATATTTCTGTTCCGTCAAAAGAAATTTTTATTCTATTTTCTGTCTCCTCGATTTTTATGTCTTTTATATTTTCAATATCTTTTAAAGCTCTGTTGTATATTCCCTTATTGGTTAAAGAAATTAAAAAATTTTCTTCCGCATATTCTTTTAATATTTTCAATTTTTCTATTACATTATCTTTCATAATTATTTATTACGGAATTTTATATTATAGTAAAAATTATTTAGTGTAAAGCGTCAATTACATAAAACTATTAAATAATTTATAACCTTGAATTATTATTTATTTTCTATATACTAATTAAATATAACTTTAACAAAAAAGAGGAAGAAAAATGAAGCCTGAAAAAAACAATTTATTTACGCCCTTAAAAATAGGAAACCTTGAAATCAAAAATCGCATAGTAATGCCGCCTATGTGTATGTATAGCGCCGAAGACGGATTTGTAAACGATTGGCATATTCAACATTATACCACAAGAGCAATCGGAGGAGTCGGATTAATCATAGTCGAAGCTACGGGAGTTTTACCTTATATAAGCATGATAACCGACAACGATTTGGCTATATGGGATGACAAATATATTGACGGTTTAAGCAAACTAGTTCAAGCCGTTCATAACAATGGAGCAAAAATAGGAATACAGATTAATCATGCGGGAAGAAAATGCGAATCCGTTAAAACAGATAAAATTCATGCTCCAAGTCCGATAGCATTTAACGATAAATACAGAACTCCGATTGAAATGACGAAAGACGAAATAAAAGAAGTAGTAGAAGCTTTTGCAAACGCCTTTAAGCGAGCGGTTAAAGCGGGATTCGATTTGATAGAAATACATGCGGCGCATGGTTATTTGATTTCGGAATTTTTATCTCCGTTGTCAAATAAAAGAACGGACGAATACGGAAAAAACAGGATAAAAATATTGGAAGAAGTTTTAAGAAAAGGAAGAGAAACTATAGGAAAAGAATTCCCTATTCAAATAAGAATCTCATCTTACGATTGGAAAGAAGGTGGAAATACCGTAAAAGATTTTGCCGATATGTTGAAACCTCTTGAAAACGAGAATCTATTTGATTCGATAAATGTAAGCACGGGAGCGGTAACTGCAGACGGAAAAATAATTCCTTACGAAGGATATCAAATACCTTTTGCAAGAGAATTAAAACAATATATGAGCGTTCCTTGTATAGGCGGAGGACTTTTAAGCGACCCTAAAATGGCTAATATGATAGTGAGAAACGGCGCTGCGGATGCGGTTTATATTGGAAGGGAACTTTTGAGAAATCCTTATTGGGGATTGCAAGCTGCAAGAACTTTGGGAATAGATATTCCTTTCCCTAAACAATACGAGCAAGCTAAAAGATAATATTTAATAATATTTTAAAATAAAAAAAATAAATAAAAATATTTGAGCCAGCAGGGGTTCGAACCCGGGACCTGATGATTAAGAGTCATCTGCTCTACCAACTGAGCTACTGGCCCAAAAGATTCATATACGGAAAATAATAGAAATTGGGCCAGCAGGGACTTGAACCCCGGACCCGATGATTATGAGTCATCTGCTCTAACCGACTGAGCTACTGGCCCCCAAATTAGTTTTTATATAATACTATAAAATAAAAAAATGTCAATAGTTTAAATTATTTTATATAAATATAATTATAATATAATTTGACAAACAACATAATCTTTTATATAATATTGTTATAATAGAGGTGTAAAATGCAGAATATAAATCGATTAATAGACCATACAATTTTAAAACCAGAAGCTACTATAGATGATATAAGAAAACTATGCATTGAAGCGAAAGAATATAATTTTTGTTCCGTATGCGTTAATTCGGCTTATGTTAATGTGGCTTACAATTTTCTTTTGCACTCAAATGTTAAAGTATGTTCAGTTGTAGGATTTCCTTTGGGCGCTATGATAAAAGAAGCGAAAGCATGCGAGGCTAAATTCGCAATCGATAGCGGAGCGGGAGAAATAGATATGGTTATAAATATAGGACTATTAAAAAGCGGGAAAATAGATTTGTTTGAAAGAGATATAAAAAAAGTCCGAGAAGCCTGCCAATCTTCCATTCTCAAAGTAATAATAGAAACATGCCTTCTAACCGATAAAGAAAAAATATTGGCTTGTCAGATAGCTAAAGAATACGGAGCAGATTTTGTAAAAACTTCAACGGGATTTTCCACAGGCGGAGCTACAGAACATGACATAGAACTTATGAGAAAAACCGTAGGAGACAAAATGGGAGTTAAAGCTTCGGGCGGAATAAAAACTTATGAAGACGCTATAAAAATGATAAACGCCGGAGCAAATAGATTAGGAACGAGCAGCGGAATAGCGATAATGAAATCGGCTAAAGAAAATTAAAAATTAATTATAAATATAAAACATAAATAGGAGTTTAAATTTTTTTATGGATACTAAAAATAATACCGCTTTTTACGATGAGAAAGCGGACAAAGATGGACTTCTTCAATATCATATCAAATTAAAAAAAGGCGATGTCGCAAGGTATGTTCTTTTACCGGGCGACCCGAAAAGAGTAGGTTATATGGCAAAATATTTGGATGAACCCGTTTTGAAAGCCGATTATAGAGAATATGTGACAGTGACGGGAAAATATAAAAATATTCCAATTTCGATAACCTCTACGGGAATAGGAGGACCTTCTGCTTCTATAGCGATGGAAGAATTAATTAAAATAGGAGCGGATACTTTTATCAGAGTTGGCACAGCGGGAGGATTAAGTTTAAAAGTTAAACCCGGAGATTTGGCGATAGCTCAAGCGGCGATAAAAGACGAAGGAACTTCTAGAGAATATATACCATTTGAATATCCTGCAATTGCCAATACGGATATAGTTTTTGCATTAAGAGACGCAGCAAAAGAAAAAAACTGTAATTATCATATAGGAGTCGTTCATAGCAAGGATTGTTTTTACGGCGAGTTAGAACCGCAAAATTCTTTTTTTAGAGAAAAATTTGAAAATAATTTGAAATATTATACTTTATGCGGAGCGATTGCTTCAGAGATGGAATGTGCAACTTTATTTTCATGTGCAGAACTCAGAAAAGTTAGGGCGGGAGCGATTATGCATATAGTAGAAAATACTATGATTGAAAGACTAGGAACTCATTTAGATTATTCGAGTGATATAGAAAATATGATATTAACCGCTTTAGAGTCAATTGTAATATTAGACAAGAAAAGTTAATATAAAAAGATAATACAAAATAAAAGATTAAAATCAATAAATATTAATAAACAAAAAGGAATTATTTATGTTTGAATATCCAAAAGCTTATTATGAAGAAAATGAAAACCTTGTTCATCATCTTAAATTAAAAAAAGGAGATGTTGGAAAATATGTTATAATGCCCGGCGACCCAAAAAGATGCAAAAAAATAGCGAAAAGATTCGATAATCCAAAACTGATTGCAGATTTTAGAGAATATGCTACATACACGGGATATATTGACGGAGTGAAAGTTTCGACAACCTCACATGGCATAGGAGGACCTTCAACAGCCATAGCTTTGGAAGAATTAATTAAAGTGGGAGCGGATACTTTTTTAAGAGTGGGAACTTGCGGAGGAATGAATATAAATGTTTTGCCCGGCGATATAGTTATAGTAAATGGCGCTATAAAATTGGGAGGAACTATGGATAATTATATTCCAAAAGAGTTTCCATGCGTTCCTAATATAGAAGTTTTAGAGGCAATGATTGAAGCGTCAAATAATATAAAAAATAAAACACATGTAGGAATAGTTCAATGCAAGGACGCTTTTTATTCTCAACATGCCCCCGATAGTATGGCGGTAGACAAGGAATTATTATATAAATGGGATTCTTATATAAAAGCCGGAGCTTTAGCTTCTGAAATGGAATCGGCTACTTTATTTGCAGTAGGTTCCGCTAAAAATGTGAGAACGGGAGCGGCGATGCTCGTCCTTCATAATCAGGAAAGAATAAAAAATAATATAAACGATAAAAAAGATTATACGGGAGAAGAAGCTATAGATTTGATTATAGAATCTATAAGAGTTCTTATAAAAAATGATAATTCTAAAATGTGATTTTTTTTATTCTTTAATAAAATAAAAAATTCTATAATATATATTTTAAAAAGGAGAAAAACATGAAAAATTTTTCAGCGTTAATCGTTATGATATTGACAATTTTGTCGT
>CAZRYV010000120.1:0-6398 GCA_964604385.1 uncultured Brachyspira sp. | reverse complement strand
ATTAAAATAAACGATAAAATAAATATAGATAAAATTATAAGAATGTTATTGTCTTTTTGTGGCGGATTTTAAATCTATTCCCAAAATGAATAAAAATATAAAGCCTATTATGGTAATCGGAACTATTCCCATAATATGATATACCAAAGCGTAAGGAGCGGCTATAGATTTATCGACTCCGATTAAAGAAAGCCCGAAAATTATAGCCCATTCAAAAGGTCCTATTCCCGATGGAGCCGATGGAACTGCAAAACCAAAGCCTCCCGCCGCAAATATAAATAAAGCTATCATTGGAGAGGCTTCTATATCGAAAGCGGTTAAAAGAAATCCTATTGTAAATATCTGCCCTATCAAATATAAAGCGGTATATAAAAATATTAAAAATATATGTTTAATGTCGCTTTTAATTCCTATTCCGTCTATAAAATTGCATGAAAATTCTATTAATTTAACAGAAATTTTTTGAGGAAATATTCCAAATACTTTATTAAAAACTTTATGGGCGAAATTTTTATTAAAACTTAAAAATACCAAAATTATTATTCCTAAAATCGATATAACAAATAATGAAAAAGCGGCGTATGAAACCGTTTCGGGGAGATTCGGTATAAATTTAAGCGAAAATGAAAGTATAACGACTCCCGTTATCACATCGAATAACCTTTCCGTAACTACCGATGCAAAAACTGCCGATTTACTCACTCCCTCTTTAGCTCCCAAAACATACGCTCTCACAACTTCTCCTAATTTAGCGGGCAGAATATTGCTAGCCATATAACCGATATAAACCGAAGCGACTATAGTTCTTTTTTTTATCGGTTCTTTCAACGGTATAAAACATTCCCACCTTAAAGCCCTAAATACTATTATAATTACGCTTAAAATCAAAGAAATTATAAGATATGGAATTTTAATATTTTTAATTATCTCTATCGATTTTATTATATCTATTCCTCTAAAAGAAAAATATAAACATAATATACTTATCATTATTCCTATTATTGTTTGAATTATAGTTTTTATTATTTGAATTATAGTTTTATGATTTTTTTTCATTAAAAGTCGTTTCCTAAAATTAGATTATCTTACAAAATTTTTCATAAGCGAGATAAAATTTTCAAAATCGCCTAACATATCCCTTGCAATCGACATATTGAATTTTTCCAAATTTGAAACTTTGCTCGCATTTGAAATTTCTATTTTGCTTCCGTTAGCGCAATCTTCCATAATATTTTTTAAAATAGTGGTTAAATCCAATACGGAATTATAAACATTTAAAACGATTTTATTTCCTTCCCCGTCCAATTTTTTTACCATAGTTTCTATTAAATCTCTATTTGCGCTCGCTTTATTTTTCGACACAAGCCAACTTTTAAGTCTTTTGAAATTATCGGATTCGGGACTTAAAGAAGAATCAAACATTTGAATTTCTTGTTTAGAATCGTTTAAAGTATAGAAAGCGTCCAAACCTTGAGAATTTCTTTCCTTATGGACGAATTCGCATCCTAAAAACATATCGTTTAACGGCGCTTTATATTCCATATCGAATATTTCGCTTACAAAAGTTTTAATATATTGCAAAGGTTCTACGCAAGTGAAAATGTCGCAGTCGAATTGTTCTAACTGTGAATTTTTATCTTCGTTAACATTCGTGAGTTTTAATATTTCTATTCCGCTGAAAGTTTTATTTCTTATGCTCGCTATTTTACTGCTCTTTATCTCTTTAACTATATTTTCCATATCGTTTTTTAAATTTTTTGCAAAGTCGGTAATATAGTTTACGAATATATTTGTTTCCGAATACGAAACATGCGTTTTATAAGTAAAATCTTTAAGAAGAAAAATTATTATATCGCTTAATAGTTCGGGAGTTTGCAAATATTTTATTCTAGTCAAAAGCGCTTTCATGTTTTTATCGGATATCGGAGGCAGTCCTGCGTATTTGCTAAATATATTTAAAGCGGCTATAAGTTCTTTTTTTATTATTATGCTGTTTATAGCGTCATCCAATTTCGTTAAATCGTCTACGACTTGAGTGTTAGAAGTGTTTTTAAAAACGGGATTAGAATTATAAGCTCCGTCCACAAACGAGGGACAGAAAGACCTTAAAAATAAAAAGAAATCGAAATTTGAAATATTGGCAAAATCTTTAAGCAAATTGAAAGTTAGATTTATTCCCTTTCCGTTTTCTCCGCTTAAAAAATTTTTGAATTTAATAAAATTTTCTTTTGTTTCTTTGAATACATTATTTGGATTTTCGCCTTTGTTAATTCTTTCAACCATATATTCTTTATTCAAAGTGGCGTATATTTCTTTTATTTCGTTGTTAAAAGACACTTCTATCAAATAATATGAAAATTGTTTTCCGTCTCTTATTATAAATTCTTCTTTTAACGAGTTTAACAAATATCCTACGATTTTATATATTTCAAATATAAATTTTGCGCAATTTGAAGTTATATTTTTTGTTTTTATGTCTACGAACTTGTATTTTTGAGAGGATATTTTTTTTGCATATTCGTAAATACGCATTTTATTTACGAGTTCGGGAGTTCTTATGTTAAATATATTGTATCTAATATAATCAAATAAATTCATTGATATCCCTCTTAACCTATTTTTATATTAAACTATATAATATACTAATTTTTATAATATTTAAAGTCATTTCTACAAAAATATAATAATAATATAATTAAAGTCATAATTTATAAAAATACTCTTTGCATTATTATATCGGAAATATATTGAGCCAACTCTTCGGGAGTTATATAACAATCTTTTAATATCCACTCTCCTAATACCGATATAAAAGCTCCCGAATAAAAACTTCCCATTATTTCTACAGTATAAGGTTTGTCCGTATGAAGCTGTTTCATATCTTTAATTCCTTCTATAACATAAGCCTCTATATATTTCTGAAGTATTTTTATTATGCTTCCTTCCCTATTATTCTGAAATATTATCTTTAAAAATTCTTTATTTAAGTAAAAATATTTAAGTATTTCAATCATTATATCGACATGAGAATCGGTTAATTTTCCTTCCAATTTATATTTTCTTAAAAATTCTAAAAATTTCGCCTCGTATTTGTCCAATCTTGATTTTAAAAGTTCGTATTTATCGTTATAATAAGTGTAAAAAGTGCTTCTGTGAATTTTAGCTTTTGAACAGATATCCATTACTTTAATATCTTCAAAAGATTTTTCTTCGAGTAAAGCCGCCAAAGTTTCTTCGAGTAATTTTTCGGTTTCTTTTACTCTTAAATTATTTTTATTGCTTCTGTTTCTCATAACTATAAAATACCGCCCCAATTAATTATATTAAAACTGTTTAACGATTATATTATGATATTGAAAAAATTTAAATAGTTTTAATTGTAAATTTATAAACTTTTTTTAATCTTATTTAATTTTATTTAAAAATTTATTAAAAAAATTTATTAAAAAATTAAAGTAATTAAGGCAGATAAAACAAATAAACAAAATATTAAGCAAAAATAACAAGCAAAATATTAACAAAATATTAAAAATTAAGAATATATATCCGATAATATTTGTATGTTCAAGGATGGACTAATATAAAATTTCATGGAGGAACCATATGGTTATCAACAACAATATTAGCGCTATAAATGCGCAAAGAACTCTTAAATTCCGCCAAGTTGATTTAAGAAAAGATTCTGCTCAGCTTTCAAGCGGTTTAAGAATCAATCAAGCGGGAGACGACGCTTCGGGATTGGCTGTATCCGAAAAAATGCGCGCTCAAATTCGCGGTTTGCGACAAGCTGAAAGAAATACTCAAGACGGCATATCTTTCATACAAACCACGGAAGGATATTTGGAAGAAACTACAAATGTTCTTCAAAGAATAAGAGAATTGGCTATACAGGCTGCAAACGGTATCTATACGGACGAAGACAGACTCTATGTTCAAATAGAAGTTTCTCAAATAGTTGACGAAATAGACCGCGTAGCTTCACAAGCTCAATTCAACAAACTTAATATGCTAACGGGAAGATTCGCTCGCTCTACGGGAGAAAATAATCCTACGGCTTCTATGTGGTTGCATATCGGACCTAATATGGACGAAAGAAAACGCGTTTATATAGGAACTATGAATAGTCAAGCGCTCGGACTTAAAAATCCTGTTGGACCTGCATCAACGGCTACATTTATCAGTCTTTCAAGCCCTACTAAAGCTAATACGGTTATCGGTATGGTTGACGAAGCTCTTCTTAAAGTATTGAAACAAAGAGCTGATTTAGGCGCATATCAAAACAGATTGGAAATGACAGCTCAAGGCTTAATGGTTGGCTTTGAAAATTTGCAAGCTTCTGAAAGCAGAATAAGAGATACGGATATGGCTGAAGCATCTGTTAAACTTGCTAAAGACCAAATTCTTAATCAAGCTAATTTGTCTATGCTTGCTCAAGCTAATCAGTTGCCACAAGGCGCTCTTAGATTATTACAATAATAATTAAGAAATTAACCATAAGTTAGGGAGGCTAAAATTTAGTCTCCCTTTTTTACGATTATTATCTTGATTATTATTTTTATACTTAACTTTTTACTTTACAGGAATACCGTCTGCGGCGTATTTCTGCAATTGAACGGTAGCCACTTTAGGATTTTTAACCACGCAAGGACCTCCCACGCATCCGCCTTTACAAGCCATAACTTCTACCAAATTTGGAGTATCGTTTTGAGCTTTAATCTCTCCCGATTGAATCTTTCCAAAATTTTTAAGCTGTTTCATTCCTTCTTTATCTAAACCGTCTATAACTGTAGGCTTAACTTTTTCGGGATGTTTTAATCTTATTTTTACGGCTTCGGCTACTCCTCCGCTCATAGCGTATTTTCTGCCCGAAGAAGTAGGAATTACATCGATATTCAAATCGGGTTCTTTCATAACATCCGTTCCCGTAGCTATAAATAAAGCGTCAAGTTCTTCCATAGACAAACAATAATCAACCAAATCATCGTCTATACTCTCTCGCCTCTTTGCAAGACATGGTCCTATAAACACATTAACCGCTTCAGAATCGTCTTCTTTCATCATTTCGGCGGTATAATGCATCGGAGTTCTCGTTTCCGATACGCATGGAATTAACTCGGGAACATGTCTTCTAACGGCTTTAACATAAGCGGGACAGCAGGAAGTAGTCATAAGTTTATCGCCTCTCTCCATTCTCTCTTCGAATTCAATAGCTTCTTTATCGGAAGTTATATCCGCTCCCAAAGCGACTTCCCAAACTTTATTAAATCCTATTTTAAGCAAAGCGCTTTTTAATTGTCCGGGTTTTGCATTAAACTGTGAAGCTATCGAAGGAGCATACATTACATTAACTTTTTTGCAATCGTTTTTCAAATGTTTTAATACATCCAATAATTGCCCTTTATCCATCATAGCGCTAAAAGGACATTCTCGCATACAGTTTCCACAAAATATACATTTATGATAATCTATAACTTCTTTTCCAAATTCGTTTTTATTAATCGCTCCTACGGGACATGATTCTTCGCAAGGAACGGGAATATAAATAATCGCATGATAAGGACAATTTTTTAAACATAATCCGCAGTTTATACACTTTGCACTGTCAATAAACGCTCTTCTTTCATCTAAAATTTCTATGGCATTTTTCGGACAATTTACCATACAAGGACGAGCCAAACAAGCCTGACATGCATTCGTCACCATAAAATTTGCCTTAACGCATGCATTACAAGCTTCATCCAAAACGGTGAGCATGGGCCAAGTGGGTTTTTCTCTATCCAACGCCAATTTTGCATATTGAGATAACGGTATTCCGCTATCTTCTTTTCCTTCTACGCTTATGCCCAATCTCGCCAAAATTCTGTTTTTTATAATTTCTCTATCATGGTGAATGCAACATCTTATGGATTTGCTGTCTCTCGGTATTATTTCTATCGGCATTTTGTCTATATCTTCCAAAAGTCTGTCTTCTATAAAAAGAGTAGTTATCCGAACAAGAATATCCTTTTTTAATTGAGAGGCATTATTGTTTATATTCATTATATTCTCCATTATTTTAGTGATTTTTATTAATATAAAATAAATATATTATCATTATATTGATAAATATTATAATATAAATAATTATTTATGCAAGTGGCAATCCACACAAAATAAAATTCCAAATTCAATAACAAGGGGTTTCAACCCCTTGTGTTAATGACTCAAAGAAAAGCACACAATGGGCTAAAGCCGCATTGTTATTAAAAAATTTAACGAATTATAGGCAGAGTTGTTTTTTGTCGTCAAAAAAGAACGGAAGATTTGATTATTTAGTTAAATAAAATAACGGACGAAGACAAAACCTCGCCCGTTAGTGTGGATTAGAGTTTATATATTATCTGAAAAAGATTTTTACG
>CAZRYV010000119.1:0-6413 GCA_964604385.1 uncultured Brachyspira sp. | reverse complement strand
CTCATAATCATCCTTCGGGAATTTCAAAACCTTCAAAAGAAGATATGGAGATAACTAAAATTTTATATAAAGCCTTTTTAATGGTAAATATAAAAATGATAGACCATATAATTGTTGCGGGAAATTCTATTTACAGTTTTAGGGAAAGCGGAATACTTAATTAAGGAATAAAAATATAAAACGATAAACAAATATTATGTTAAATAACTAACTAAAATTTTGAGCATTCCGAAAATTCAAATATATTTAAATTTTAAATAATTTTAAATATAATTTTAAATAAATTAAATAAATTTTTAACAAATTTTGTTTTACGCAGTATATAAATTTTTAGTTTTTATTTTATAATTAAGCGTAGATTTTAATAAATTTTAACGGAGTGTTTTATATGGCTACAAGCGAAGCGTTTCTCGAAGAAGTTTATAAAAATGCGGTTGACGCCGAAGTTATAAAAAGAAGTTCCACACTTTCAAATTTGTCGGACAATGCAAAAGATTATCAAAGGGAAATTTCAGCTTATGAAGATTTAAAATCGAGACTCGATACTCTATCGCTAACTTCCAAAGAATTATACGGTTTTCGCTCGCCTTTTAGAAATTTTGTCGGTAGAGGCGAAGGCGTTCCCGAATATTTTACCGTAAGCGCAAACAGAATGGCAAGCACAACCACTTACGATATAGCCATAAAAGAATTGGCAAGCAGCGAAAAATTCTCCTCAAAAGCATATAATATGAACGATAAATTACCTGCGGGAATAATAAAATTAAAAATCGGAGAGGAAGAATATTCCATAGATTTTGCAGGCGGAAGTTTGGTAGATTTGCAGAAAGCTTTTGATAAAACATTCGGTAAAAAAATAAAAACTACCATAACTCAAAAATCGAGGAATTTGCAAGTTTTAACTATAGATTTGGTAAAAACGGGTTCAAAAAATATCGCCGAAGTTATAAGCGACGATTCGGGAATATTAAAAGAATTAAATATGTTTACAAGAAGAAATTATAGATATTTGGGACATATTTTTAACGAAGGACTTATAAATAAATGGAAAGACGAATCGGAAAATTTAACCACAAATTATATGGTAAAAAACGACTTTTTGGTATTGAAAGGATTAAATAAATTATCGATGCCTTTGCATAGAGAAGCCGAAGCCAATGAAAATATAACGGTTTCAATAACGGTAAGAGCGTCCGACACTTTGGAAGATAACGAAGAGATAGCTCCTCCGATAATGCCTCCTACAGTAGATTTATCGATACCCGACACGGGAATAATATTCGACAAAATAGACAGCGTTAGATTTAAAGATGTGGAATTATACGGGGAAGGTTTGTCTCCTGCAGATAGCGCTCGGACTTTCGAAGATGTAAAAAGATACAAAGAAGAGCTTGAAGCCGAAAGAATGGCAAAAGAAGGAATGGAAGCGGAAGTTCCCCAAGCTATAGAAGTTTCGGGTTTTAATTCTGAAATTATAGGAGTAAAATATATAAACAAGGCGGGAGACGAAGTTGAAAAATTTTTCGCTTTGCCTACAATAAGTTCCGATTGGCAGAGATTAAATATTCCAATAGGAAGTCAATTTGAAGAAGGCGACATTATAACTCAAATAATTTTGATAAATAAAAATCCTAATTATAATATATTCTATAAAGATTTGCTAGTCGAAGATATGGGAAAAGAGGAAGACGCTCCGAATTATTTAATCTCCGAAGCGACAGACGCTAGAGCCTCCGTAGACGGAATCGACATATTAAGCGAAAGCAACGAATTTAACGATGTGGTAAACGGACTAAATATAACGGCGATAAAACCCACTCCCGAAGCGTTTTCAACTACTATAGAAGTTAATAAAGAGAAAGTAGTTGACGCAATAGTTAATTTTGTAAGCGCTTATAATTCGCTTATAGATTTTTTGAACGATTCAACTCAAAGACCTTTGACGAGAGATGTTAGAAATTCTTTGGAAAATATGAACAGAACGGATATGAACGATTTGGCTACGACTTTGCAAATTAATTTTAATTCGGAAATGAGCGATTCGGATTTAAGAAAAAAATTATTCTATATAGGAGTATTCAGCGGAAATACTTTAGTCGGAACGGTGTCGCATAGAGTAAAAGCTATAGTATCCGATTCTTATAAAACCGATTATGGCGAAGAATTGGCTTTATTAGACCAAATAGGAATTAACAGAGGAAACGCGGGCGAAGATTGGAGCGTAGTGAAAACGGGATTTTTGCAGATAGACGAAGAAAAATTTATGAATAAAATTGAAACTCAAATGGACGGAATAGAGGAATTATTTGCAAACGACACAACGGGAGACAATTTGCCCGATACGGGAGTCGCTTTCACTATGAGCGATTTTATAACTCCTTATTCGCAAACTAGAGGATTAGTTGATAATAGCATATCGGTGGCAAGAGCGAGATTGGAAAACAATCAAAAACGAATGGAAAGCGAAAGAGAGAGAATAGAACAGTATAGACAGGAAAGACTCGCTTCGTATTATAAAATGCAGTCCGATTTGCAGCAGGCTGAAAGAGACAGAAAGAGACTCGAATCAATGCAAAATAACAATAATAATTAAAAAATAGTATTGATTTTATATTATTAATATATTATTATATACGACATGGAAAAAGTAAAAAATGTTAGAGTAAAAAATAGCGTCTTAATCATAGACGATGAAGAAGATATTTTAAGCACTTGTAAAACGGTTTTGGAAGACGAAGATTATAATGTCGAAACCGCTAAAGATTATAACGAAGCTGTAAAAATTTTTGAATCAAAAAAAATCGATTTGGTATTTTTGGATGTTTGGCTTCCTAATACGGACGGTTTGGATATACTTTCAAACATAAAAGAAAAATATCCCGACACAACGATAATTATGATGAGCGGACATGCGGGAGTGGAAACCGCCGTGAGAGCGACAAAAATGGGAGCTTACGATTTCTTGGAAAAACCAATAAGCATATCAAAATTGCTTTCAAGCTGCGACGAAGTTTTAAATAAAAAAGAAAATAATAACGAAGATAAAATAAACTATTCAAACAATAATCATAATAAATCGAAATTAAAATATAAAGCGCCTCAAAGAACTATCGCCAAAAGCGTGGTTGTGAGCGGATTTGCATTAATGGAAGGACGAAAAACCGCTTTGACGCTAGTTCCTGCGCCCGTAAATACGGGAATAATTTTTATCGATATTAACAGCAATACTCATATAAAACTTTCGCATGAAAATATCCTTTCAAAAGATAAATCGGGAGCGGTTAATTCTACAGCCTTAATTAATGGAAACAGGCATATAAAAACTACTGAACATTTTTTAGCCGCATTGCATATGATGGGAATAACGAATTTAATAGTAAAATGCGACGGCGAAGTTCCAAATGTAGACGGTTCAGCTTTGGTATTTTGTGACGCTCTTAAAGAAGCGGGATATATAGAACAGGAAGATTATATAGAGCCTATAGTTATAGACAGAGAATTGATTTACGGAAAAGTGGACGATAACGAAACTTATATAATACTTTCTCCTTATGACGGACTCGAAGTAAATTTGCGTATAGATTTTGCGGGAAGTATCGGAGTTCAGAGATACGATTATAAATTTGAATCTTTCGAGCAGTTTTCGGAAGATATAGGAAAAGCGCGTTCGTTCAATACTTTGGATAATATAGATTACGCTCAAAAAATGGGTATGGCGGGAAGCGGAATGATAGGAAGCCATATAATATTATGCGATGGAAAAGTAATAAATACCAAATTACATTTCGATAATGAATTTGTAAGACATAAAATTTTAGATATAATAGGAGATTTATACATACTTGCAAGACCGATAAAGGCTAAAATAATGGCAAATAAATCGTCTCATTCTTTTAATCATTCGGTTGTTCGAGACCTTGCGAGTAGATATTTATAATATTTATAATAAAATATAGCAAATATAAAATATTATAAATAAATATATAATAATAAAAAAATAAAAATAATTTATAAAATGACTATAATAAAATAACTATAAAATAATATAAAGAGAATTAAAAATATGTCGCCTAATAAAATGAAAAATGTTGAAAATATAATAGGTTTATATCTTGAAGATGCCAAAAAAGAAAAACTTTTAACTCGAGAAGAAGAAATCGAATTAACAAAAAGATTGAAAGAAGGCGATATGGAAGCGAGAGCCGAACTTATAAAAAGCAATTTAAGATTCGTAATAACGATTGCAAAACAATATAAAAACAGCGGACTTTTGCTTGAAGATTTGATAGAAGAAGGTAATTTGGGTTTAATAATGGCAGCCGACAGATTCGAACCCGATAAAGGTTATCACTTCATTTCTTACGCTGTTTATTGGATTAGACAGAGCATATTGAGAGCGATAAATGAAAAATCAAGATTGATAAGGCTTCCGTTAAATAAAGCGATGGATTTGGTAGATTTGGAAAGAGCGATTCATGAAAAATATTATAAAACGGGAGATATTCCCGATGTCAATGAACTTTCGGATATTTTAGACAAAGACCCTAAAGATATTTTGCAGATAATGTCGGTTAGCAGCGATTATGTTTCTTTGGAAAACGAATATACTTTTGAAGGCATAAAAGAAAAACTTATAAACATTTTAGAAGACGAAAAAACTACGGGAGTGGAAACATCGCTTACAGACAAAGAACTTGTAGAAGAATTAAAAACGGCTATGAAAGATTTAAATGAAACCGAAAGAGCTATAATAAAAGCGAGATACGGAATAGACGAAACGAGAAAAAGCCTTAACGAAGTGGGAAAATTATA
The DNA here is from genome assembly GCA_964604385.1 of uncultured Brachyspira sp. Classification (GTDB taxonomy): domain Bacteria; phylum Spirochaetota; class Brachyspiria; order Brachyspirales; family Brachyspiraceae; genus Brachyspira. Next base: position 1,601 of record CAZRYV010000119.1, on the reverse strand, counting down.
TTCTTGCACAAAAGAGAGAGTAAGACAGATAGAAAAAAAGGCTTTAAGAAAAATGTATTCTAAAAGATTCAATTCTTTAAAAGATTTCCTAAATTAAATGTTGTATATACATATTCCTTTTTGCAATCATAAATGTGGTTATTGTAATTTTTATTCCGTAGTAAATATGAACTCTCCCGATTTGTATAAAAAATATTTGGACGCATTGATAAAAGAATACGATATTAGAATAAACGATTTTACAAACGATATCGAAACAATTTATATAGGAGGCGGCACTCCTTCAATAATTGGCGCAAAATTATTGGAATATTTTTTTGATAAATTATTTGAAATTATAAATAAAAATAATAGAAATGATAAAAACGAAAAAAGCGAAATAAAAGAAATAACGATAGAATTTAATATTTGCGATATAAATAAAGACGCTTTGAATATTATATCGTCTATAAAAAATATAAGATTGTCGATTGGAATTCAAACTTTCAACGAAAATAGTTTAAAAATAATTAAAAGGCAAACGAATAAAGAAGACATTATTAACGCTTTGAAATTGATAAATAAATCGAACATAGAAAATATTTCGGCGGATTTTATATGCGGACTTCCTTTAAATGATGGCGAACAATCGAAAAAAGATATACTTTTTGCCTTCGATTTGCTTCCAAAAATAAAACATATTTCATTATATTATTTGGAACTTAACGATTTTCTTAAAAATCAATGGGCGAATTTTTTGCCGAACGAAGAAGATTCTGTTCGTTATTATAATACCGCCGCTAAAACTATAGAAAGTTTGGGATTATTCAGATACGAAATTTCAAATTATGCTATTTCGGGTTATGAGTCGATTCATAATGGCGCTTATTGGGAATTAAAGGATTATTTGGGAATAGGAGCTGGAGCTTTCGGATGTTATAAAAATAATAGATACGAAAATACAAAAAATATTAAAAATTATTTAGAAACTTTATCACAAAACAAACTGCCCGTTAAAAATATAGAATATTTGGATACGGAAAAAAGAAAAAAAGAATTTATATTTTTATCTTTAAGAACGGCAAAAGGAATAAATTTTTCGCATTATAAAAAACTTTTTAAAGAGGATTTTATGGATAAATATTCTAAAATAATAAATAAACATGCCGAATATTTTACGGTTTTGGAAGAATATTTATCCATTAAAAAAAATTATTTTGATTATGCTGATGAAATTATTTTATTTTTGTTGTGACAACTTCGATTTATTAATACTCGCCTGAAAATTCTCATCGTTAATAAGATATTTGTCGACTACGAACGATAAAGCGCTGTTTGGTTTTTTTAGTTCTTTCGCTCCTCTCGTAATCGAACATAAAATTGCATTGAGTATTTTTGCAATTTCGTATTGAGGTATTTTTTTCTTAAGTAAAGTGACTATTTTCAGCCTTTGCCAAATCATATCTCTTTCATCTTTGGTAAAAAGTTCTTTCAATAACTCTTCAAAAAATTCTTCGTTGGTTTCCGATGCTAAAATATAAGCCAATAATTCCATTTTATTCTCCTTATTTTAATTATTTTGTTTAAGATTATTTATTACTATTTATAATATTATTTAATAA
>CAZRYV010000118.1:3416-6452 GCA_964604385.1 uncultured Brachyspira sp. | reverse complement strand
TTTATAATATTAACGATTATTTTTATATTGATTATTTTACTTTCTAAAATTGAAATAAAAGCTTATTTATCGGATTATAAATTGATGTATATCAACGAAAATAATTATATCTATGACGCAAAATTAAATTTGAGCAAAATATTTAGAAAGAGCGATTTATTTGACATAAAAATAAATATTGATAAACTTCCTCCAAAAGTAAAAAATATTTATTATAACGGAATTAATACAACCGTAGAATTAGAAAATTCTATTGAAAATTTTGATAAAATTGAAATATATTATAATACATATTATACGAATTATACTAAAAATATATATTTATTTATATTATTTATATCTATTATAATAAATATGGGCAATATAAGAAAAATTGTATTGCTAAACAATAAAGATGTTTATAATTTATTTTTAATAAACCGAAACAAATTAATGATAATATCTTCTTTAATTATAACTATATTGAGCGGATTATTTATACCGTCTTCTCTTATATCGACTTCGGTAGATGAATTTAATAATATTTTAAATTTAATAATAAATAGTTTGTCTATGTCTATAGGACTTTTTTTATTTTACCCGCTTTTTTTATATATTTTATTTTCATCCAAAGTAAAGGATATTCTAACTTTAATTTTTATTTTTATATCCGCATTATCTTTAATCGATAATTTTGTTTTAGGCGGAAACTATGGAACTTTAAATAGCGACCTTGTTTTTGATAACGCTAATTTAATCGTATATTCTTCCAAAGAGTTTTTCATTAATATATTATTTGCTTTTATAATATTTTTCTTAACTTATTTTTTGATAATAAAAAGAAAATCTATATTTATATATAATCTGTATATTTCAATATTTATTACTTTAATTATAATTTCCATTTTTTATGCAAGAAAAATAATAATTAATGTTAATAAATTAAATAAAACCTATTCTTATAATAATCAAAATGAACAGTTAGATGATAAAATATTTAATTTATCTTCTGAAGGAAAAAATATATTTGTATTTATTTTAGACAGAGCGATTAATTCCTATTGGTTAGACGCATTTGATAGATTTCCAAAATATAAAAAAGATTTTGACGGATTTATAATTTATCCTAATACTGTGTCATTTTCTCGCAGAACTATAACCATTGCATCTCTATACGGCGGATACGATTATTTGCCCTATGAAATGAGTATTGACGGTAATTATAATATTACCAATTTTCATAACGAAGCATTATTAACAATTCCTGTGGCATTAGGAGATTATAATTATAAATCTTCTATTCTTTCTCCTGTTTACGCTAATTTTCAAGGTTATCCTAATTTAAGCATATTTAAAGATTATACGAATATAAAAGCGTATAACGAAGATGCTATTTACGAAAAAAGTATATCTAATTATTTTTCCGATAGCGTTATAAATACGGATAAATTAAAAACTAATAATATAAAAAATAAACTTTTAAGATTATCGATATTTAAAATAATGCCTATTAATTTACGAGGAGATTTTTATAGAAATGGAGATTGGTTTTATCATATATCGCAATCTGTTAATACGGGTATAAGCAGTTATGCCATTTTAAAAAATGTAAAAAATTTAATCAATATTACAAATAACGGAAATTATTATAATAATATTCATAATATGACGACTCATGAAACGGCTTATTTTAATTCTGATTTTCTACCGCATCGTAAATCTGGAGCGATTCTTGAAGAAGATTTAAAAATATATAAAGATAAAAATAGCGTTAAACATTTTTACGCCAATGTTTCGGCTATAAATTTAATAATAGATTTTATTAAATTCTTAAAAGAGAATAATATTTACGATAATACAAAAATAATTATAGTTTCCGACCATGGCGAAATTATAACTTCTAGATTTTTAAATAGAGAGGATACAAAATTTCTTAATTTATATAATGCTCTTTTATTATATAAAGATTTTAATGCAAAAGGAGATGTTAAAATAGAAACTAATTTTATGACTATAGCCGATACTCCATATTTAGCTACAAAACATATACATAATATAAAAAATCCCTTTAATAATAAACTTATAACAAACGATTATAAGAATAAAGGAGTTTATATAATAGAATCTATGGGAATGTCTACAGACTCTCAACTTGCAAATAAATTTAGATTTAATAATTTTTTCTATACTAAAGATAATATTTTTGATATAAATAATTGGAAGAAATTTCAAATTGATTGGAATACTAAAAATGCGAAAGAAATTAAATTAGAACATGTTGAGGATACTAGAAATAAATAAAACTAAATTATCGATTTTCGGAATTTTTTAATTCTTCAAGTTTCTCAATTCCTTCTTGAAAAGTGGAAAATTTATCCCGCCAATTAGCCGTTACGGAAGGCGACATTAATATATCGTCAAAACTCTCTTCGTTTAGATAATTAATAAAATTGAATCTTATATTCGTTATGGAACTATTTGCAAAATTATTAAATTCGCCGTCATTATTAAATTTATATTTTACTTCTATATCGTAATATTCTATATTTCCCATTAAATAAGGACTATAAATAACTTTTTGTATATTGAGTAATTCTATTTCGCTGCCATTTTCAAAAGTAAATATTATCGGAGTTTCATTATTAACATAAATTTTATAAGGGCTTTTGTATCTAAATTCCAAAGTTAAATTTTTTCCGTATTTTTTATAGAATCTGAATTTAGAGTCTCGCATATATTTATAGGTTTCTTTCCAAGAAGTATATAAATTGATTTTGGAAGTTAATTTATCTTTTTCTACTCCATAACCTCTTCCACTCATAATATCCGATAAAATCGAATTTGTTTTATTAAAATCTTGAGAATAAAGATTAAAAGAATTAGCAAAAATAATCGTAAAAATAATAATTAAAATAAATTTTTGCATTTTTCGCTCCTTAAATAAATTAATAAAAAAACAAAATAAAAATAATAATAAAAAATAAAAAAATACTATTTAAAATACGGCATATTAATCGTTAAAATTAACGCTCAAATATTTTATATTAACATAATATT
>CAZRYV010000118.1:0-3316 GCA_964604385.1 uncultured Brachyspira sp. | reverse complement strand
ATAATATTAATAATAATATTGAATTTTATTTATTAAATGTTAAAATTATAAATAAATTGAGGGGCAAAATATGGAATTAAATATAGAAGATTTAAAATGTCAGACGGCTTTGAACTATGATAAAATTATATGTTCTTGCAAAAATGTTTCGTATCGAACTGCGTATAAAGAAATAATAGAAAATAAATTTGATAAAGTCGAAAATGTCGCCGAAAAAACGGGCGCTACCACAGGTTGCGGCGGATGCGTGAGCAAAGTGGAAAATCTAATCGAATATGCCAAAAAGAACGATTATAAACCTTTACCATAGTTTTAAATATTTCTTAATTTGAATTAATTAACAATAAAAGGGGCGGAAAATTAATTAACCGTCCCTTTTATCATTTAATGAGTCTAATATGAAAAAACTTTTATCTTATCGTATATTTAGACGATTAATTTCAAAAAAAGTTCCCGATATATTTTTAATTTTTTATTTTATTTATTTTAATTTTATTCAAAAAAAGGACGGATTGATATTAAATCATCCGCCCTTTCTTCAAATATTGAGGAGTCTCATATGAAAAAAATTTACTTATTTATCGAATAATTAGACGAATAATTTTAAAAAAAGTTCCCGATTCATTTTAATTTTTTGACAAATTATTAAAGATTTTATATAATATTGTATAAAAAAGGAATGTTTACAGATGAAAAGAATTGTAATTACGGGCGGAGCGGGTTTTTTAGGCTCTCATTTATGCGAAAGACTGTTGAAAGAAGGAAATCATATAATATGCGTGGATAATTTTTTTACAGGTTCTTATGAAAATATAAAACACTTGGAAAATAATAAAAATTTTGAAATCATAAGACATGATATAACAGAATCTATACATATAGAATGCGACGAAATATATAATTTTGCATGTCCAGCGTCTCCCGTTCATTATCAAAGAAATCCGATTCATACTTTCAAAACGAGCGTATTAGGAATTTTAAATATGCTTAATTTGGCAAGAAATTGCAATGCGAGATTACTTCAAGCGTCTACAAGCGAAGTTTACGGCGACCCGTTAGAGCATCCTCAAAAAGAAACCTATTGGGGACATGTCAATCCAAATGGTATAAGAAGCTGCTATGACGAAGGCAAACGAGGAGCCGAAACTTTAATGATGGATTATCACAGACAATATAATACCGACATTAAAATTATAAGAATATTCAATACATACGGACCTAGAATGAACGAAAATGACGGCAGAGTAGTTTCAAATTTTATTATACAGGCTATACAAAATATTCCAATTACCGTTTACGGAGACGGAAGTCAAACGAGAAGTTTTTGTTATTGTGACGATTTAATAGACGGCGCTATAAAAATGATGAATAGCGAAAATTTTATCGGTCCCGTTAATTTGGGAAATCCAATCGAAATGCCCGTCATAGATTTTGCTAAAATCATAATAGAGGCTACAAATTCAAAATCGAAAATAATATTTAAAGAACTTCCTAAAGACGACCCCGTGAAGAGGCAACCCGACATAAGTCTCGCTAAAGAAAAACTCAATTGGCAACCTAAATACAAACTCGAAGACGGACTTAAAAAAACAATAGAATATTTTGAAAATTATATTAAAATGAAAAAATAAGTTTTTAAAATATTAAAAATCGGGTTAATTGGGAAAATATCCGCAATTCATTTATGGTAAAATACATCAATTTAATAATATCTCTTGACAAAATCTAATTCTATATTAAAATAGCACAAATATATTTTTTCGGGGAAATTATCGTGATTAACTATTTTCAAAAGAGTCAAAGAAGAAGAAATATCTTAAATAAAGTAAAATCAAACAGAATAATTATCAATAAATTTCAAGCGCCTCTCGGGATAGTTCCGAGTAAAGATGCGAAACCAAGAGAAGGATTTACTTTTGAATTAAAAGAGGACGAATTATATTCTTATAGAATTTCAGTTTCTGCAAATAAAATTCCTTCTTTATTTTTTAAATTGATAAAATTATTTCCGTCTTATGCTACAATGGTGATAGAGAGAATAAGCGAAGATATAAATAGAGATTTCGATATAATGATGAGCGACCCCGATATTTCCGTTTTTGAAATAAAAAATATATTCAAAAAATATAAAGAATTATGGGTGGAATGCGGATTCGTAGGTTTTGGAATTATAGACGAAAGAACGGAATTTGAAGTTTTTATCAATTTGGACAAAGAAATAATGATAAACACGCCTTATAAAAATATAAATAATATAGATTTGATATTGGATTATTTTAATCTTTTAAACGAATATCCTTCTTTTATAAGCGATTATGAACATTGGCATTATCCTTTATCTTCTGTAGTTTCGGATGAGAGCGTATCGGAAGAGGATGAATATATATTTGATTATTACGACATTATTAATAATTTAAAGCATCTTTACGGTTTCTCGACTATTAATTTTGACGAACGAATAATGAGAAAAGAACCGAAATGGTGGAATGTCACGGTAAAATGTTTGGGAAAATGCAAAAAAATATCTTCGGTTTCAAGTTATTATATAGTCGCAAATACAATCGAAGAGATGGAAACTTTAATAGACGAAAAAATGAAAAAAATGAATATAGAAAATTATTATATATACGATTTTTATAATGTCGAGCCTAATAATTATAATCCTACAAATCTTAATTTAAGCGATATAAGAAATTTTAATTTTGAAAAAGCACCTTTTGGAATTTGGGCTGAATCGGATATTTTTATTTATAAGACAAGAAATATAACTTCTTACTTTATCAATAAAAATTATGCCATAGTGTCTTAGGTTTATGAATAAATTTAATTTTGCTAAACTTGATTGTCCTAAACATATCAAATATCAATTTAAATATTGTCCGTTTTGCGGTGAAAAAGATTCTTTGATTTTTGACGACATAAAAGTTTTTAATTGTTCAAAATGTGGCAGAAGTTATTTTGTAAATCCATCTTCCGCTGTGGGAATAATAGTCGACACTCCAAAAGGAATAGTTTTCGTTTTAAGAAAATTCGAACCAAAAAAAGATTATATAGATATGCCGGGAGGTTTTTGCGAACCTTACGAAAGAATTGAAGATTCTATTAAAAGAGAATTGTTTGAAGAAACCGCCATAAAATTAGACAATGTTAATTTTCTTATGAGCGGAAGCAACGAATATATTTACGAAAATTTAATGTATATTACTTCCGATATTTATTTCTATGCAAAATTAGATTATATTCCAAAAGTAAAACCTTCGGATGACGCTTTAGAAGTGGTTTTTATAGAAAAAGAAAATATAGATTTTAATAAAAT
>CAZRYV010000117.1:0-6460 GCA_964604385.1 uncultured Brachyspira sp. | reverse complement strand
TTATAAAATATTTTATATATTGACAGAATATTTGTTTTATATAATATATAATAAAATAAATATTCAAGGAGTTTTCCATTATGAGAAAAACATTAGCTTTATTAATCGGTTTATTATTATCTTCGGTTTTATTTGCGGATATGGTAGTTCCAATCTCGCAGTTGCCCAAATCGGCTCAAAGTTTTATACAAAAAAATTTCCAAAACGCTCAAATACTTAAAGTTGAAAGAGACGATGGAAAATTTGATGTAAAATTAAACAATGGAGTGGATATAAAATTTTTTCCTAACGGAGATTGGGAGAAAATAGAAAGCGATTATACTCCAATTCCATTAACCGTTTTGCCGAATGCCGTTCAAAATGCAATAAAAAACGGTTATCCTCAAGCATCCGTTACCGATATTGAAAAAGAATTCGGAAATTACAAAATAAAATTAAATAATATGATGGAATTATTTATATCTGGAAGCGGACAACTTATGGGACAAAAAATGGACGATTAATTTTATTACTTTGATTATAAAATATTTAATTCCCCGTTATTTTGTTAGAAAAAGTAACGGGGAATTTTTGTTTTCTTTAAATTCAACTTAATACAAAGCAATCAATATAAATTTATTATCATGCATTTTGAAAATACTATAAATAAAAAATGCATAAGATAAAGATTAAACTATTGACATTTTTTAAATAAAATTTATAATTTTTTTAATTAAACGACATAAAAAACAAAATACGAAAGGAGGAAATTATTATGAGTTCGTTCATATTATTAAATACCATTTCAAATATATTTTCTTCTTTTTCTATGACGATGCGCGCTTTTGTGCGCTAATATTCTATTTTAACAATTTCTATATATTTAAATTTAAATGCTTTTAGGTTTGAGCGAGATTTTAAATCTCATAGTTTATTAATTTTATTTATTTTAAGGAGAAAAATAATGGCAAATTTACCAAATAATAATTTTACACCGAATACTTTATCGCTTCATGCAGGATACGAATACGATAGTCAAAGAACTTTAAGTGTTCCAATTTATCAAAGCACGGCGTATAATTTTGAAAACGCAGAACAAGCGGAGGCTCGTTTCGCTTTGTCAGAACTCGGAAATATATATTCCCGTCTTACAAATCCAACAGTCGATATTCTTGCAAAGAGACTTGCGGCTGTGGAAGGCGGCGCTTTCGGAGTAGCTACTGCAAGCGGAAGTTCGGCTTTATTTTATTCTTTAGTCAATCTTGCGCAAAGCGGAGATAATATAGCCTATTCAAATAAAATTTATGGAGGCTCTCAAACTCTGCTCGTGCATGTTTTGAGAAGATTCGGAATAGAGGGAAGAGTTTTCGATATAGACAATTTAGGCAGTCTCGAAAAAATCATAGACGATAAAACAAAAGCCATATTCTTTGAAAGTCTTTCAAATCCTCAAATAGCGATTGCCGATGTAAAAGTAATAACGGATATTGCAAAAAAACATAAGATAGTAACAATTTGCGATAATACGGTTGCTACTCCAATTTTATATCGTCCTTTCGATTTTGGAGTCGATGTTTCGGTGCATAGTTTGACTAAATATATAAACGGACATGGAAGCGGACTTGGAGGAGCGGTTATTGAAAGAGAAGGATTAAACGAGCTTATAAAAGGAAATTCTCGTTATCCCGCATTCAATACTCCTGATGAAAGTTATCATGGATTAATTTACGCCAATCTTCCTTTGCCGATTTTTAGCATAAGAATATTAACCGAATGGCTCAGAAATATCGGAGCGACTTTAAGCCCTCAAAACGCTTGGATTCATATTCAAGGTTTGGAAACTTTGGAGTTAAGAATTCAAAAACACAGCGACAGCGCTTTGGAGATAGCGAAATTTTTAGAGTCTCATAAAAAGATTAAAGAAGTCAGCTATCCCGGTTTGGAATCGAGTCCGTATCATAACTTATTAAAAAAATATTTTAAAGACAAAAGAGCGAGCGGACTTTTAAGTTTCGAGGCTCAAAGTTACGAAGAGGCAAAAAAGATATGCGACAGTTTGACTCTATACTCAATAACGGCAAATATAGGCGATTCAAAATCTCTCGTTATTCATCCCGCTTCCACCACACATTCTCAATTAAGCGAAGCGGAATTAAAATCTGCGGGAATAACGCCGAATACCGTTCGTTTAAGCGTAGGTTTGGAGACGGTTTCCGATTTAATAGCCGATTTGCAGAAAGCTATTGAAAAATAAAATAACCAAAAAGTTAATGATATTAAAAAATTATATCCCGTTTAACGCGGGGTATAATTTGTAATTAAATTAAAAAATTTTTAAAATATAAAAAATATAAAAACAAAAGGAGAAAATTATGAGCGATATTATAAAAGCTTTGAAAATTCTAAAAGAAAATAAATGGATAGATTTAACTCACAATGTTAATCCTTCGATTCCAAAATTCGGTGCTTTTCCCGATTTGAGTATAGAAACTCTTTATACTATTGAAAAAGACGGTTTTTTTGTCGATAAAGTTTCTTTTGTCACTCAATACGGAACGCATATAGACGCTCCGATTCATTTTAGCGAAAATAAAAGAACTTTAGAACAGTTGGAATTAGACGAATTGGTTTTGCCGTTATTTGTTATAAATAAAGAAAAAGAAGTTGAAAATAATCCGAACTTTATTTTAACTGCAAAAGATGTTTTGGAATGGGAAAAAGAAAACGGAAAGATAGAAAAAGATTCTTTCGTTGCATTTGCAAGCGGTTGGAGTAAAAGATGGGGAAAATCGGATTTTTTTAATAAGGATTCAAACGGAGTGGCTCAAACGCCCGGATGGAGTATAGAGGCTTTGGATTTAATTCTAAACGAAAGAGGAGCTTTGGCTATTGGACATGAAACCATAGACACTGACGCTAATATAGATATTATAAAAAATAATTTCTTATTAAGTGAAAAATTTGTATTGGATACTAATAAATATCAAGTTGAGCTTTTAAATAATCTTACGCTTATACCTCCGAAAGGCGGAATTATCTTTATAGGAGTTCCTAAATTTGACAAATTGCCCGGATTTCCCGTGAGAGCTTTTGCCATAGTTCCAAAATGACGCTAAAAAATTATTATATAAAATTTATGTATAAAATTTATTATATAGAATTATTTAATTAAAAATTCTTGTTTTTTATTTTATTTCTTTATATAATATTTTGATTAATTTATTAAAATTAAACTCTAAATTAAAAAATATTTAAAAGTATTTAAGGAAAATATTATGGCTTTATCTATAGGAATAGTCGGACTTCCAAATGTAGGAAAATCTACGCTTTTTAACGCTCTCACAAACGCTCATGCGGAGGCGGCTAATTATCCGTTTTGCACTATAGATAAAAACGAAGCTACGGCGATAATATATGACGAAAGAGTCAACAAATTATCCAATCTTTTTAAATCTAAAAAGAAAGTTTATAATACGGTTAATTTTGTTGATATCGCAGGTTTGGTGAAAGGCGCATCGAAAGGAGAGGGACTCGGAAATAAATTTTTATCTCATATAAGGGAAGTTAATGCCATTTTGCATGTGGTTAGAGTATTCGAAGATGGAAACATCACGCATATAGGCGAGGTAAATCCCTTGAGAGATTTGGATATTATATTGACGGAATTAATTTTGGCGGATATCGAAACTATTAATTCAAGAATCGAAAGACAAAAAAAGGCTTTAAAAGGCGGAAAAACAAAAGCAATCGAAGAAGAATTGGAACTTTTAAATAAACTTCTTCCCGAATTAAACGAGTCAAATCCTATATTTAGCTTAAACTTAACCGAAACGGAAAAGGAAATTATTAAACCTCTATTTTTACTCACTTCAAAAAGTATGATGATTGGAGCGAATTTATCCGAAAACGAACTTGCAAATCCCGAAAAAAATCCTAATTATGTTATTTTACAAAATTATTCAAAAGAAAAAAATATCGAATTGATTGCATTCAGCGCAAAAATAGAATCCGATTTACAAGATTTGGACGAAGAAGAGAGATTAAGCTATTTGGAAGATTTGGGCGTAAAAGAATCGGGAGTTTCAAGATTATCTAAAGCGGGACATAAACTCTTAAAATTAATCACTTTCCTAACATCGGGAGAAGATGAAACGAGAGCTTGGACTGTGAGAGAAGGAGCGTTTGCGCCGGAAGCTGCGGGAGTTATTCACAGCGATTTTGAAAGAGGTTTTATAAGCGCCGAAGTTATAAACTGCGACAAACTGCTAGAACTCGGAAGTTTCGTTAAGGCAAAGGAAGCGGGAGCTATAAGACTTGAAGGCAAACAGTATATTATGCAAGAAGGCGATGTGGTTACATTTAGATTTAATGTGTGATTATATTTTTATTTAACCTGCAATATCTCCGTATTCTATATTTTTATCTCCGTCCACATAAACGATTAAAGAACGATGTTTAAAATAGTCGGGTTTGAATAATATATGCATAGTCGTGTCAGGTTTGCTTTCGTCTTCTTCAAAATCTATCAGAACGCTATCTAAATACATAGCCTTATAAAAATCTTCGTCCGTGATAGGAATATTTATTATTTTTCCATATTCATCTTTATAGGAATTTTCCTTGATTTCTTCGTTATTTTCAGAAACCCATTCCTCTGCCAAAGTTATGCATTGATGCGATATTAGAAAATTGCAGACGGATTTTTTATTTGAATTTATCCATTTTAATATTTCGTTAATTTTATCCTCATACTTTATCAACATTTCGGATTTATTGGCTTCTTCTCCGAAATCTATAATCAAAGATATATTTTTATCGCCCCATAAATCGCATTTTGACTCGTAAGAAAAATAATCGCTTTCTTTAAAATCATTTAAATCTTTTATAAATTTTTTCATTATTTTATCCGTTTCTAAATTTAATTTCCTTGTTTTATTTCATTTATCTATTTACTTTATTTTATTTACTTATTCGTTTCCTTTATCGATTTAATTATTATATTAGAAATTTCTTCGTCTTCAAAATATCCGCTGTCAATCGTTAAATTATAATTAACCATATTTCCCCATTCTTCTCCCGTATAATATTTGCAATAATTATATCTGTATAAATCGGTATTTTTTAATTGAGTTTCGGCGTTCTCTATTTTTATTCCGTATTGATTTGTAATTCTGTCTATTCTGTTTTTAATCGGCGCATGAATAAAAATATTAAAACATTTATGCGTGTCTTTTAATATAAAACTTGCGCATCTTCCTATCATTACGCATGAACCTTTATCGGCTATGTCTTTTATTATTTCGCTTTGAATGTCGAATATTTTATCCAAAATAGAATATCTCATACTGTTGTTGAAAGGACTTAAAAAATGTTTCTTATTAAAAGCGTTGAAAAATATATTATCGTTTGTAAATTTTTCGTCTTTCGCCTCTATGGTTTCTCTGCTTATTCCCGTTTTTTCAACGACAATATCTATAAATTCCTTATCGTAAAATCCTATTTTAAGTTTTTTTGCAATTCTCTCTCCTATAAATCTGCCGCCGCTTCCGTATTGTCTGCTTATAGTTATTATAATATTTTTCATAAGTCTAAATTTAAATTAATTTTCATTTATATACGACAATAGATTCTCGTATTGAATTTTTATATCGTTTGGTATATTAGAATTATTAAGCAACTCTTCCAAATATTTTTTAGGCTTGTCGCTCTCTCCCTCCAAAACCATATCAACCGCCTTATAATAATGAGCCATATAAACCTCCTCGGATTTTGGATATTCGTTTATTATTCTATCAAAATAAGAATCCGCTCCTTCGTAATCACTTTTTTGAGCTTTCATCAAACCAAAACCAAGAAGATATTTCGGCATAGATTCTGCGGGAATTGATTTTTTATTTAATAAATCATTAAATATTTTAATCGCCGCCTCTTCGTTTGACGACTCCATATATAAATCCAATTTTTCCAAACTCGGCTCTTTGCTTGAAAGTATTACATTAATTTTTCCCAATCTTTCTATCGCATTTTTCATGTAAGGGACAAATTTTTCGCCTGCCACATATCCTCCGACATTTTCCAAAATAAATCCATCCGCATTAATAAAAAGAATCGTAGGATATCCCTGAACTCCGTATTTTTTAGCTATCTCTTCGCCTTCTTCTGAAGTTTCGGGATTCAATTTTACGGACACCATTTTTTTAGCCGCTTCTATTACTTCTTTATTGGCGTAAGTATTTTTATCTAATTCTTTACACCAAGTGCACCAATCGGTATATATGTCTATCATAATCGGAATATTTTTACTTCTCGCTTTTTTAATCGCCGCATCCAAATCTTTTTCCCATTTTATAGCCGCATAAGAATCTTTACATGATATAAGCGTAAATAAACTTATCGCTATAATAATTAAATTTTTATTTGTCATTTTTAAATCCTTAAATAAAATAATTTTAATACAGATTATAATAATTATAAATCGTTT
>CAZRYV010000116.1:0-6503 GCA_964604385.1 uncultured Brachyspira sp. | reverse complement strand
GTATAATCTACTCCCACGCTTTTATTTATACCCAAACCCGCATTTTTGATTCTCTCGATAATGTTGTTTACATGCTCTTCTTTGGTATTTGGTTTCATTACTACTATCATAATTATCTCCTTTATTTAATTTGGACTTTATATGGAATTTATATAATTTAAATAATTTTATTATTAAAGTCAATATACTAATTTATAAAAATTAATTTGAAAATAAATAATATTATTGTATAATTTATAAATAAAATTTTAATAAATGAAGTTTTATTTATAAATTATTTTAAGGATTTTATTATGAGTTTATACATTTTAATAAATATAATTATACTTTTAATATTAATCGCAGTTCTTTATATGATGCAAAAGAAACATATCAATTTTACTTATAGAGTATTGAGTGCTTTAATTATGGGACTTGCATTAGGATTTTTATTAAGAAGTTTATACGCATCAAATACCGAAGTAATCGATAAAACAATCGTTTGGTATAATGTGGTTGGAAACGGTTATGTTAGACTTTTGCAAATGTTGGTAATGCCTTTAATATTCGTTTCTATAATCAGCGCTTTAATAAATATAAAAGGCGAAAGTAATTTAAAAAAGATGACTTTTAGCATAATAGCCGTATTAATGATAACTACCGCAATATCGGCGTTGGTTGGAGTATTAGTTTCAAAAGTTTTCGGGCTTGACGCTTCAAAATTACAATCTTTAGTCGGAGATATTTCTCAAGGCGTTTCAAATTACGAAGGCAGACTCGAAAGTTTCATTGCAAAACCGATTCCTCAACAATTGCTTGAAATTATTCCCACAAATCCGTTTTCGGCATTGGCGGGATTCGGAAGTTCGCCGACTTTATCTGTAGTATTCTTTTCGGCTTTAATCGGAATTTCCGCTTTAGGTTTGAAAAAGAAAAAACAAGATATTTTCGATTTCTTTTTTAAGCTGATGCAAACTTTAAATAATATTATAATGAAAGTGGTGGCTTTCGTCATGAAATTGACTCCTTTCGGCGTATTGGCTCTTATGGCGAGATTTATGGCTTCGAGCGATTTGGAAGCTTTCTCTCAATTAGGACAATTTTTAATCGCTTCTTATATAGCTATAATTATTATGCTTTTAGTTCATACCGTTATACTTATGATATTCGGTTATAATCCAATAAAATATTATTCAAAAGCTTTCGCTACTTTAGCTTTCGCTTTTTCTTCGAGAACGAGCGCGGGAACTTTGCCTTTAACAGTTTCCACTTTAAAAGACTCTATGGGAATTTCGGAAGGCGTTTCCAATTTATCCGCTTCGCTTGCGGTTACCATAGGACAAAACGGATGCGCAGGAATATATCCCGCTATGGTTGTTACTATGATAGCTCCAAGTTTGGGAATCAATGTTTTAGAACCTGCTTTTTTAATAAAGGTTATAATTATAATCGCAATAGGAAGTTTCGGAATAGCCGGAGTCGGCGGAGGAGCCACAAACGCCGCTTTAATTACGCTATCGGCTTTAAACTTTCCCGTAGGTTTGGTAGCGGTTCTTTTGGGTATAGAGCCGATTATAGACATGGGAAGAACTATGCTTAATGTAAATGACGGAATGATAACGGCTGCGGTTACGGGAAAAATATGCAAAGAAGTCGATATGGAAAAATTTAATTCCGAATATAGCGCAAATGCGGAAAAGATATAAAATAATTTTTGGAAATTAAAATTTGGAAAAATATTTGAATATCGAAGAAATAAACGATATCGTAGAAAAAAATTATAATAATAAATACGATAAAATAACATCGTTTGTAAAAGACTCCGATATTTCATCCGTTTTCGTAAAAGATAAGAGCGCAGTAGTTTCGCCGAAAGTTATAAGATATATTATCGGAGAATATTTAAATATAAAAGAAATCGTCAAATTGGATAATGTCGACTATATAGGTTATTCTTTAGACGAAGATTCTTTTAGAGATGCGCTTGAAAAAATTTATATTGCAAGCGGTAAAGACAATAAAACTAAAAATATACTTTATCCGTATTGCATATTCGCCTCAAACGAGCAGATTAATAATTTATACAAAGAGGCGAAAGATATAGCAAGTTCAAGATTCAAATACGCCGCTTTTATGCTCGAGGCTATCGCTTTAAACGGAACGAAAACCGCTTTAAATTTGGTTTACGAAGCTTCCAAAAAATTCAAACAAAACAGCGTCAGATTTACCTGCAAGGCGATTTTAAATTTAATTACTAAAGAAGCTCAAATGCCTTTAGAAGTTTTCGCAGATAAAATAGTTCTGGATTTTGATTTTGACGACAAAGGAATAAGAATAATCGAATCCGAAAACGAAAAAAAAATAAAAAAAATATTTAAAATAGTTTTAAAAGACGATTTTAGTTTTTCAATATTTGACGAAGATAAAAATAAAGAATTCAAAACATTCCCTAAAGATTTTCCTATAGCTGTAAAAAAAGAAATTTCAAAATTAAAAAGCGAAATCAACAGAGTTATAAAAATGCAGACGGAAAGATTGCAATTTGCCTTTATGGACGGAAGAAAATGGACTTTGGAAGATTGGAAAGAATTATTTTTTAAAAATCCTTTAATGAAATGTTTTGCAATAAAACTAATATGGGGAATATACGATAAAAAAAACAAATTATTAAAAACTTTCAGATATATGGAAGACGGTTCTTTTAATGATGAAAATGACGAAGAGATAAAAATAGACGACACGCAATTAAAATTTTCAATCGGATTAATAAGCCCGATAGAAACGGATAAAAAAATAATAGAAAAATGGAAAAAACAACTTGACGATTACGAGATAATTCAGCCTTTCAATCAACTTTCCACCGAAAAGAAAGAAGAGCTTATAAAAAAAATTCCGTCCGTAGTCACAGTAGGAACAATCAGGGGACTAGCGTCAAAATTAAGTATGGAAACGGAGAGCGGAGAAGGTGGAATCGTATACGGTTATTATCTATTCGACACATATAACGAGGCTTATATAGAAATTTTAACTCCGAGTATTTATTATGGAATCGACAATAACGAAGAAATAAATATAAAAATAAATTTCAGAAACGCAGATGAAAGATTCGAATACGGATGCTATTTAATGCTTTCTAATTATTTGAAATGAAAAAAGACGCATATAAAAAATATAAGCGCCTTTTTTATTGTTTTTATATTTATTTTAATATTTTATTTAAATCGTAATTTATTCTTTATAAGCGTAAACGAATTTATGCATAGCCAAAGCGTCATAATAAACATCCTTTAATTTTGGAGAGACTAGCAAAGGCTCGGTATAAAAATAAATCGGAACTATGGCAAAACTGTTTACAAGCAATTCTTCAGCTTTATGCATAGCTTCCATTCGGACTTTTTGATTTCCCGTAGTTAAAGCCGTTTGAATATACTCATCGTATTGAGCGTTGCTGTAAGAACTATAATTATTTGGAGAATAGCTTGTATATAGAGATAGAAAATTTATAGGGTCGTTAAAATCTCCAAACCATCCGCCCCTTGCCATCGTAAGATTTTTATCGTATCTAGTTTGTAAAAATACAGCCCATTCTTCTTGCACTATTTTCGTATCTATTCCCAAATTTTCTTTCCACATTTGTTGCACCGCTTCGAATATGGCTATATGAAAACCGGGGTCGGCTTTAAATTCAAAAACGGGAAAACCTCTTCCATTTGGATAACCCGCTTCCGCCATTAATCTTTTGGCTTCTTCCACATTATTTTGATAATTTTCAGGGCTTATGTCAAAAAATCCTCCTCCGATTTCTCTAAAACTATCTTTAACATCCTCGTCTCTTATCCCAAAAGGGACGAAAGCGTTTGCCGGTCTCTCGCCTCCTTTCGTAACCTGTTCCACTATATAATTTCTGTCTATAGCCAAAGCGAGCGCTTTACGAATTCTAACATCTTTCAACACTTCGTTTGTGGCACTTAAACAATAAAAATAAGATGCTAACATCGGTTTTATTTGCAATAATCCCTCTTCTTTTAATGTCGGTATATCTTGAGTCGGAACTACTCTCGCAAAATCTATCGAGCCTTCCTTAACTCCCGCAACGGAAGAAGTTTCGTTTTGCATCAAAAGAAATCTTAACTTTTCCGCTACAACCGAATCGGCATTCCAATAATTAGTATTTTTAACCATTATAATGCTTTCATCCTGATTTATTTCGGATGTTACAAAAGGTCCGTTTCCTATATAAGTTTCGGGATTTAAACTCCAAGTATCACCAAACTGTTCTATTATGTCTCTTCTAACGGGATAAAAAGTAGGAAATGCAACCAAATCCAAAAAATAAGCTGTCGGAGCTTCCAAAACGATTTCCAAAGTATAATCGTCAATCGCTTTTATTCCTAAACTTTCAACGGGCAATTTTCCCGCAGTAATGTCTTTTGCATTTTTCACGGGTTCATGCTGAAAACTATATTGACTTCCAACCAAAGGGTCTACCACTCGTCTCCAAGTATAAACAAAATCTTCCGCCAAAACGGGTTTTCCATCGCTCCATTTTGCATTCGTTCTTAAATGAAATATATATCTTGCGCCGTCTTCAAACTCTTCCCAACTTTCTGCGACTCCGCCCACTATATTTCCGTTTTTATCTTTTGTAGTCAAACCTTCGAATGCATGAATAACATAATAGCATCCGTCCAAAGCGGTGTTCAAACTCGGGTCGATGGTTTTAGGTTGAGGTCCCGCATTAATCGTTATAACTTTATTATTTGAGGAATTTTCTTTGCATGAAACAAAGCATAAAATAAATATCGTAGAAAAAATAATTAATAGAATAGTTTTTATTTTCTTCATTTTGAAATCCTTTTTGTTTAAAATTTGCTTTTAATTTTTTAAATTTGATTTTTAGATTTTCAATATATTATATAAATTTAATAATATCTGTCAATAGAAAAATTATTTATTTCTGTCATTTCTATTATTGAAAATATCGATATTAATCTTAAAGTAAAATCGCCTATATCTAATCCCGCAAGTATAAACAGAGTAAAAACCATAAACTCGGCGGAATATTTTTTAGATATAATGGAAGAACTTAAAAAAACTAATAAAGTAAATAAAAAAATAATCGTAAGTAAAACGAACAATATAAAAGGAAAATTAAGCATCACTCCCAAAGCGTTGTAAAAATAAACTATTATTAAATTATATTGCGATTTTAATATAATCAAAGAAATTATAACAGATAAGATAAAAAACAAAATAAAAAATAAATATTTATATATATTATTTATAATCAATTTTTTTATAAAAATTATTATATAAACTATCATAATTATTATAAAAGAAGCAGAAGCCGCTTTTTCCATATATCTCGTTAAATATAAAGATATATAATGAAAAATATCGCCGTCTACGATTTTATTTGCGGAAAATAAAATATAACTCAAATTAGAAAAAGCGAGAGTCGTGAATACAAATATATATATTCCCCTTTCAAATTCTCTTATATTTTTTAATAAAATAAACGGTATCAAAATTTTTATAGTTATTATAAACATAAAAATAAAAAATAATAATTCTACTATATTATAAATATTTATATCGCTTATATATAATTTCAAAGTTCCCATTATTAAAAAAATTATTCCCAAAATTCCGTTTACTATTTGAGAGTTAAACAAATAACCGTAGAATTTATAAAAAAGTAGTAGAAAGAAAATTATAAATATAGAATAATTTATTATATAATTTATTAAATATATAAAAGAATTGTCGTTTATACCAAAAAATAAAATTCTAAAAAAGATAAAATTAAAAAAAACCGCTATAACAAAAATATTAGTCCAAAAACGATATGTGTTTATAAATGAATTATTTTTTTTAATGCCATTTTCAAAAGTGTAAAACATTTATTTATCCGAATTTTTATTTTTTTAAATAATTATTTCAATATTATTTTAGATAAATAAAAATTTCAATAATATAAAAACAAAATAGACGAAAACCGCTTGACAAATAATAGTTATATAATAAATTGTATAGATTATGATAACGCTAGGAATAGACCCCGGATTTGCAAGATGCGGATACGCTTTTATAGAATCAAAAAATTCGATTTATAAAATAGTAGACTGTGGACTTATAGAGACTTTTCAGAATACAGAATATAATCAGAGATTAAAAAAAATATACGAAGAATTAAATAATTTAATAATCAAATATAAACCGAATAATGCGGCGATAGAAGAATTATTTTTTTCAAAGAATTTAAAAACCGCAATAAAAGTAGCCGAAGCGAGAGGAATTATAATACTTGCCTTAACTATTAACAATATAGATTTTAAAGAGTATAAACCGAAAGAAGTAAAATCTCAGATAACGGGAAACGGAAATGCGAATAAAGAATCTGTTATAAAAATGGTTAATCTATTTACAGGTTCAAAAATAATTCAAGACGATACAGCGGATGCCGTTGCGATAGCTTTGGCGCATGCTTCGAGAAATAGAATTTTGGAATAAAAAATTATAAA
>CAZRYV010000115.1:4972-6550 GCA_964604385.1 uncultured Brachyspira sp. | reverse complement strand
AAAATTAAAAATTTAGATTAAAAAATTTAGGATTTAAAAATTTTAATTTTATTTTAATTTGATGGAATAAAACGGAATAAAAATGAATGCATTATTAATACTGCCAATATCTTTTCTTATGGATATATTTATAAACAAATTTAAAATAGATATATTCGTTTATATAAAAATATTGTTCGATAAAATTAATAATTTTCTGTTCGAAAAAGTATATAAAGAAAATAAAATACTCGAATTTTTATTTGGAACGGTAATTTCGATATTGATAGCGGCGATTATTTTTTTGATTTTCTTTTATTTGGTAGGATTATTTTATAGGATACATTTTGTGGCGGGTTTGTTGGTAGAATTAATTTTATTTTATAATATTTTGGAAATAAGAAAACCTTTGGAATTAAGTTCAAATATATACGGAATTTTGCAGAATAATAATTTTAATAAAGCGAGAGAGATATTAAAAGAAAATTTAAATATAGATACTGACGATATTGAAGAGGAGACTATTATAAAAAGAACGATAGAATATTCTGCTATAACTTTGGCTGAAAATTCGATATATCTTTCGATACTTTTTATTTTCGGCGGAATACCAATCTGTTTTTTGTATAAGGCTATTTATTCTCTATCGAAAAATGAGGTAGTTATAGACGAAAATAAAAATAGTAAATTATTTGAAATATTCTCGGTTAAAATTTGTTTCGTTATAAATATAATTCTTTCTTTATTTTCGTTTTTATTCTATTCGCTTTCCGCTTTGTTTTTGAAATGCAGATTTAAAAATTCTATTTCGATTTTAAAAAAAGATGCAAAGGATAGCAAATCAATTTTGGAATGCGCTATAGCAGGCTCTTTGGATATAGAACTTGGAGGAGAATATTCTAAAGATGGAAAATTATATAATCGAAGAACAGTAGGAGATTATATGGAAGAATTGAATTATAAACTAATAGAAAAAGTAAATAAAATACTTCTTGTGGGAAATATATTTTCTTTAGCCGCTTTAATTTTGATAAAACTTGTAATTATGATTATAGCGGGAATGTTTAATTAATCTTTAATTATAATCGTTAAGGCTAATTGTTAATTCTAATCGTTAAGGCTATTTAAAAATTCGTATATATCTTCGTATCCTTCAAATTCCGCTATGTCAATCGGAGTGCGGGAATCGTTATCTTTTATGTTAGGGTTTGCGTTTAATCTTATAAGTTCTTTAACTAAATCGTATTTATTATGCCAAACAGCCAAATGCAAAGCGGTTTGTCCGTTAATGTCGGTTTTGTCTATTCCGTTTCCATATTTAACTATTTCGTTTATTATATCTTTATCTCCATAGGATGCTGCAAACATAAGCAAAGTTCTATTATTATTGTCGACTATATTGTAATCTATGCTATCTCTATTTTCAATTAATAATTTTTTTATGTCGTTATAATTAAATTTATTGTCTTCGTTAATGAGAGCATGCATAATTATAGTAAGTCCGTTTTCATCTTGAAAATTTATATCAATAGTTTTTTTACTAATATTATAAATTAAAATTATTAAAATTATTATAAAAAAAGCAAAAAAAATAAAAAT
>CAZRYV010000115.1:0-4872 GCA_964604385.1 uncultured Brachyspira sp. | reverse complement strand
AATATGGGCGCTCGATAAAAACAAAAAAAATATAGAATCGGCTTTGAAAGATAAATATATAGAAAGAGGTTTTTATAATTATTCTAATGTGGAAGAAGCTTTTAATTTTGCCGATATTATTATGATTTGCGCATTTCCTTCAGTAGCGTTGGAGATAATAAAAAAATATAAAGATTTAATAGACGATAAAAAAATATTGTCGGATTTCTGCGGCGTGAAAAAAGATATTTTTGATTTTGTTTCAAATAAAAAATATGTCGGAGTGCATATTATGGCGGGAAAAGAAAAAGGCGGTTATATTAATTCTGCAGAAAATTTATTTTATAATTCAAATGCCGTGATAGTCGCAAACGATAAAGCAAAAAAAGAAGATATAAAAAAAATAGAAAGATTATCGAAAGATATCGGCTGTAAAAAAATTATTTTCTCTTCGGCGGAAAAACATGATTATATGATAGCATTTACGAGTCAACTTATGCATATAATCGCATGTTCTATAGTAAATCATAATCAATTTTTGGAATCGTTGGGTTATGAGGGAAACAGTTTGGGAGACCATACGAGAGTGGGAATTATAGATGCCGATATGTGGAGCGAACTTTTTTTGTGTAATTCAAAATATTTGTCGGATTCTCTTTCAAAATATATAAATTGTCTAAACGATTTTAAGAAAGCGTTAAATAATAAAAATATTGACGAATTAAAAAAATTAATGATTAATTCGAATAGAATAAAATCAAAATGGCTTAAAAGAAAATAAATACTGTTATAAAGGTTATTATATTAAGTTGTATGGATTGATTTACTTTGTTTGCCCACTCTGTGCGCCTTACGGCGATGATGGTGGAGAGATTAAATTATGTAATTTACTTTTATTTAATTTTAGGTTATATTTATATATTAATGGGGAGAAGTTATGGGTCATTTAATGAAAAAGAGCGATATGACGGAAGAGGATATCAAAGTAAAATATATTAATCCAGCCATTGAAAAATCAGGTTGGGATATAAATAAAAATGTTAAATTTGAATATTGTTTTACGGACGGAAAAATTATAGTCGGAGGAAATAAAACAAAAAGGGGCGAGAGAAAGAAAGCCGATTATTTACTTTATTATCTTCCGAATATTCCTATTGCCGTTATAGAAGCAAAAGCCAATAATCGTAGCGTGGGAGATGGCATGCAACAAGCTATAGAGTATGCAAATATACTCGATGTTCCTTTCGCTTATAGTTCTAATGGAGATGGTTTTCTTGAACATGATATGAAGGCGGGAAAAGAGAGAGAATTGAAGATAGATGAATTTCCTTCCCCGCAGGAGCTTTGGAAGAGATATAAGGGAATAATGAAAATAAACGAAGAGCAGGAAAAAATAATTACCGAACCTTATTATTTTAATAGAGGCGATAAAACTCCTCGTTATTATCAAAGAATAGCCATAAATAAAACGGTTGAGGCGATAGCAAAAGGACAGAATCGTATTTTAATTGTAATGGCTACGGGAACGGGAAAAACTTACACGGCTTTTCAAATTATTCATCGTTTATGGCAGTCTAAAAATAAGCGAAAAATATTATATTTGGCGGATAGAAATATATTGATAGACCAAACTATGCAACAAGATTTTAAACCTTTTGCAAAATATATGACTAAAATAGAAAATAAAAAATTGGATAGTTCATACGAAATATATATGTCTTTGTATCAACAGTTGGCGGGAGATGAAAATGAAGAACCTTTTAGAGAATTTAATAAAGATTTTTTTGACCTTATTATAGTGGATGAATGTCATAGAGGTTCTGCAAAAGTAGATTCTCTTTGGCGTGAAATTTTAAAATATTTTTCAAGCGCTACTCAAATAGGAATGACGGCTACTCCGAAAGAAACGGACGATGTTTCAAATATCTCTTATTTTGGAAATCCCGTTTATGTTTATAGTTTAAGGCAGGGAATAGAAGATGGATTTTTAGCTCCGTTTAAAGTATTGAGAGTGGGTTTGAATAAAGATTTGGAAGGTTATCGTCCAACGGAAGGTAAGAAAGATATTTACGGAAATGAGATAGAAGATAGAATTTACGATATAAAAGATTTTGACAGAAATATTATTATAGATAATAGAACGGAAGCGGTAGCTAAAAGAATTACCGAATTTTTGAAAGAAACCGATAGATTTGCAAAAACTATAGTTTTCTGCGTAGATATAGAACATGCCGAAAGAATGCGTCAGGCTTTGATTAATGAAAATTCCGATATGGTTAAAGAAGATTCAAGATATATTATGCGTATTACGGGAGATAATGAAGAAGGCAAAAAACAACTAGATTATTTTATAGATGTGGCGAGTAAATATCCCGTTATAGTTACGACATCGAAACTTTTGACTACGGGAGTAGATTGTAAAACTTGCCGTTTGATAGTATTGGATAATAATATACAATCCATTACGGAGTTTAAGCAGATTATTGGAAGGGGAACTCGCATTCAAGTAGAATATAATAAAGAATATTTTACCATAATGGATTTTAGAAATGTAAGCAAACATTTTGCCGACCCTGAATTTGACGGAAAGCCTATTCAAGTGATGGTAGTTCCCGAAGGTAAACCATTTTCTGAAGGAGAAACGGAAGAAGAGATTGACGATTTTGGAGATATTGATTTTGGAGATATTAAAAAGGGTTATGAGATTGACGGAGTAGACGGAGTAGACAGAGAAGAGAGAAAATACAAATATAGAGTAAACGATATAGAAATAAAAATTATAAATGAAACCGTTCAATATATGGGAGCGAATGGAAAACTTATAACAGAAAATATTATAGATTATTCAAAAAAGAATATTTTGGGAGAATATGCCACTTTGGAATATTTTATAAACGCTTGGAATAAGGAGAAAAGAAAAAAAGCAATAATAGAAGAATTGCAAAATAAAGGAGTTCTTTTAGAAGAATTGAGAAAAAATATTGAAGATGATGATATTGACGATTTTGATTTGATATGTCATATAGCCTACGATAAGAAACCGCTTACCAAAAGAGAGAGGGCGAAAGGAGTTAAAGAAAGGGGATATTTAGAGAAATATAACGGACTTGCGAGAGAGGTTATAAACGCTTTGCTTGATAAATATATGGATGGCGGGATAGAAAATATAGAGGATATTAAAATATTAAAGAATAATCCTTTTTATAAATTTGGAGATTTGGCAAAAATAACGAATTTATTTGGAGGGAAAGAAGGATATATTAAAGCCGTTAAAGATTTGGAGAGAGAAATTTATATGGCGTAGTTTTTATTTATATTAAATTTTATTAAATATAAAAAATAAAATATTAAAAATAAAATATTAAAAATAAAATATTAAAAATAAAACATAAAAAATAAAACATTGATTTGGAAGAGGATGATTAAATGAGTTTAAATAATTTGGTTAAAAGATTGCAAGATATAATGCGAAATGATGCGGGAATAAATGGAGATGCTCAAAGGATAGAGCAAATTGTATGGATTTTATTTTTGAAAGTTTATGATGTTAAAGAAAATGATTGGGCTTTGATGTTTGACAAATATCAATCGATAATTCCGAAAGAATTGAAATGGGAGAGATGGGCTAAAGATAAAAAAGACGGGCAAGCGTTAACGGGAGATGAACTTTTGAATTTTGTAAACGGTAAACTTTTTCCGTCATTAAAAAAAATTCCGATAGATGAAAATACTCCGATGAATAAGGCGATTATAAGAGCGGCATTTGAAGATAATAATAATTATATGAAAGATGGAATACTTTTAAGGCAAGTTATAAATGTTATAGACGAAATTAAATTTGAAGAATACGAAGAGAGGCATGCATTTGGAGAGATATACGAAACTATTTTAAAGAGTCTTCAAAATGCGGGAAATTCGGGAGAATTTTACACACCGAGAGCGGTTACAGATTTTATAGTGAAGATGATTAAACCTAAACTTGGAGAGACTATAGCCGATTTTGCATGCGGGACGGGAGGATTTTTAACTTCGGCTTTGAAAGAACTTGAAAATCAAAGAGAATCGGTAGAAGATGTAGACAAATATGCAAATTCGGTTTATGGAATAGAAAAAAAAGCACTTCCTTTTTTGCTTTGCGCTACAAATTTGCTTTTGCATGATATAGATAATCCTAATATTTATCATGGAAATTCGCTTGAAAAGAATGTTAGAGATTATACGGAAGCGGATAAATTTGATATTATCATTATGAATCCTCCATACGGCGGAAACGAAAAAGAGAGCGTTAAACAGAATTTCCCTGCAGATTTGAGAAGCGGAGAGACTGCAGATTTATTTATGTCGGTTATAATGTGGAGACTTAAGAAAAATGGAAGATGCGCCATTATTTTACCTGACGGATTTTTGTTTGGGACGGATAATGCTAAAATTTCGATAAAGAAAAAATTACTTTCGGAATATAATTTGCATACGGTTATTAGAATGCCTCATAGCGTTTTTGCTCCATACACTTCTATAACGACAAATATTTTATTTTTCGATAAAACTAAACCGACTAAAGAAATATGGTTTTATAGACTCGATATGCCTGAAAATTATAAAAACTTTTCTAAAACAAAACCTATGAAACTCGAACATTTTGAACCTGCGATAAAATGGTGGAAAGATAGAAAAGAGATAATTTTAGACGGATTCGATAAAGCAAAGAAATATAAAATAGACGAAATAATCGCTTCAAATTATAATATCGATTTATGCGGTTATCCTCATGAAGAGGAAGAGATTTTACCTCCGAAAAAACTTATTAAAAAATATAAAGATGACAGAGCGAATAATAATTTGGGAATAGATAAAATATTGAAAGAAATTAACGATTTGTTAGGATGATTTATT
>CAZRYV010000114.1:4985-6659 GCA_964604385.1 uncultured Brachyspira sp. | reverse complement strand
TTATTTTATAATTGAAGGTTAAAATATGAATAATTTTCTGCTCGATTTCGGCGTTATAAATTCTATTTCCAAAAACAAAAAAGAATTATACGACAATTATTTTTTGAATATTAAAAATGGCTTAAAGGAAAATTACGATTATAGTTATAATAATGAAAAAGATTCTAGAGAAGATTCTAAAAAATTTTCGCTCGGTAAAATTGAAAATGAATTTTTTGATTTTAAACTTGAAAATCCTTACAATAATAAAATAAATAAAATGGCTTTGCATTCTTGCAATCAATTAAAACCTATAATTGACGAAGCGAAGAAAATTTACGGAAAAAACAGAATCGGCGTGATTGTGGGAACTTGCGAAAACGGAAGCGACGAGACTAAAGATTTTATATTAAACGGTTCGGTAATAGACGAAAAAAGAATTTTAATAATGCAAAGTTTAAATATTTGTTGCGACTTTTTGCAGAAATATTTTGACATTAAAGGAATTTCTTTTACTATATCAACCGCCTGCACTTCGAGTGCAAATGCGATAATATCGGCAGACGAACTTATAAAAAGCGGAATAATAGACGCTGCGATAGTCGGAGGCGCTGATGTTGTAACCGATACGGTTGTTTACGGTTTTGATTCTCTCGATATAGTCGATTATAATAAAATAAATTCTTTTTCCAAAAATCGAAATGGAATTAATTTGGGCGAAGGAGCTGCATTTTTTATATTGGCTAAAGAAAATTTTATAGATTCTAAAGACGCTATAATATTAAAAGGACATGAAAGTAATTCGGATTCTCATCATATTACGAGTCCCGATACGGAAGCTAAATCGACTTCTATATGCATAAACGATGCTTTGAAAAAATCAAATTTAAAAATAGACGACATAGATTATATTAATCTTCATGGAACGGGAACGATTTTAAACGATATAATGGAAAGCAACACTTTAAATAAAGTTGGCGCTGAAAATATTTATTGCAGTTCGAGTAAAACGGCATTCGGACATACTATAGGAGCTGCGGGAGCTATGGAACTTGGAATTTGTTATTTGACTTTGTCGAGCATTAATAAAGAAAAAATACTTCCGATGCATTTATATGACGGAGAATACGATAATAATTTGAAAAAAATAAATTTGGTTTCAAAAAAAATATCTTTAGAAAAATTAAATAATTGTATGAGCGTTTCTTTCGGATTCGGTGGCAGCAATACCTGTTTGATAATAGGAAAATAAATTATGAAATACGAATTAAAAATTCCGCATAAAGGAAAAATGCTTTTAATAGACAAAATTGAAAGTATAGATTTTGAAAATAAAACTATAATCGTTTCGGCGACTATAAATAAAGAAAATATTTTTTACGAAGCTAACGGAATTGAAAGTTATATATTTGTCGAATATGTGGCTCAAAGTTGCGCTGCGTATAATTCTTTTTGTCAAGAAAGTAGTCAAGAAAATCAAAATGAAAAAATAGGATTTATTTTAAATATCAAAAGCGTTAATTGTTATAAAGACAAAGTTAAATCGGGCGAGATAATTTTTATAAAGGCAAAAGAAACTTTAAGAGATTCCAATATTGCATATTATGACGGCGAAGTTTTTTACTCAAATGACGATAAAATAATTGACTGTTCTATAATGGTTATGGAAAAATAATTTTAAAAACGAATTATAAT
>CAZRYV010000114.1:0-4885 GCA_964604385.1 uncultured Brachyspira sp. | reverse complement strand
CTATAATCAACGCTTTGATGTATTCTCAATATAATAATTTATTAAATCTTGACAATCTTGAAAATAAAGAAATAAAAATAAATTTTAGTATAAACACCAATGATAATAAATTAATAATTAACGCCGATATTCCAAAAAATTATTACGCTTATTTGGAATCGTCAATAGCGAATAAAATAAAATTCTATGCGGATAATGAAAATAAAGAAGCAAATAAAGAAATAGACGCAATATATCCTAAAGGCGAGATTTATCATAACGACATTATAATAAAAGGCAGGCAGGAATTTATATTAAATATAGATATAAAAAATATTAATTCTATAAAATCTATAAAAGTAGATTATCAATTATGCTCCGAAAAAGACAATATATGTTTGCCTCCAAAAAGCGAAATTATATTTGAAAAAGAGATTAACAATATTTTTGAAAAACCTCAAAATGCAAGTTTAATAGAAAATGTCGCAGAAAAAGAAAATATAAAAAATGACGATATGGAAAATCGAAATATATTAATAACTTTGATAATTATATTCGCATCGGGTTTGGCTACGGTTTTTCTTCCATGCTCTTATCCTCTTTTGTCAATAACGGTTTCTATATTTTCAAATTCCAATTCTAAAAATTCAAAAAATCAAAATAAAGATAAAAAATCAAATATATTATCGTCTCTTTTATTTTCATTAGGAATCATAACGACTTATACGATTTTAGGAAGCATTGTGTCGATAGCGGGATTCTTTTTTCAAAAAACTATTTTATTCGGAAGCATTGGATATAATCCTATAGTTCTGACTGTTTTAATTTTATTTTTTCTATATTTCGCTTTTTCAATGGCGGGATTTTACGAAATCAAACCTCCGAATTTTTTGCAGTCGGCAAAGTCAAAGGCTTACTCAAAAAATAAAAATTCAAATAATTATTTAAATAAATATATAATGGGACTTTTAACGGGAATAGTCGCTACTCCATGCGCCGCTCCGATAATAGCGTTTATACTCGAAATGGGATTATTAAATCCTCTATTTGCAACTTTTTATATGTCGGTTTACGCTTTAGGTTTTTCTTCTGTATTGTTCGTTCTTGGAAGTTTCGCTTCAATACTTTCAAAAATGCCAAAATCGGGAAAATGGACGATTCTTATTAAATATGTTTTTACTTTTATAATGTTTCTTATTTGTTTTTATTATTTGAATATATTATTTAAAGTTTTAGGATTTGATAAAATAAGTTATATTCTTGCCGATTTGTCGATAATAATATTCGCTTTATTAGTTTATTTGATAAAAAAGAAAGATATAAAAATAATATTGACTAAATTTGAAATAAAATTATTCGTTTTAGTTTTAATATTATCATTAATCATAGGTTTTTCTTACGGCTTTATAAAATCAAAATCTTATAACTCTATTACCTACGAAGAGGCTTTGGAAATTTCAAAACAAAACGGAAAATACATACTCATAGATTTTTCAGCCGTTTGGTGCGCAAATTGTTACGAGCTTAAGGAAAAAGTATTTGACAATGAAGAATTAAAAAAAATTATTGACGATAATTTAATTTTCATAGAAGTCGATGTTGATAAAAGACATGATATTTCAAAAGAATTTGAAGTTAAATGGCTTCCTTGGATAATAATTATAGATAAAAATAAAAATATCTTATATATAAAAAATTCGTTTTCAAGTTTTGACGAAAAAATCGCAAACGAAATCAAAGAAGAGATAGAAAATATAATTTAAAATATTTCTTCTTCGTTTTCTATTTTGCTAATTAAATCGACTCTTTTTGCATGTCTTCCGCCCTCGAATTTGGCTTCAATCCATTCTTTAACTATCATTTTAGCCAAATCGACTCCAACTACTCTCGCCCCAAAAGCGATAATATTGGAATTGTTATGCTGTTTCGATAATTTGGCAGAATAAGGCTCGGAACAAACGGCGGCTCTTATGCCTTTAACTTTATTTGCAGCGAGAGAAATTCCTATTCCCGTTCCGCAAATTAAAACTCCTCCATCGTATTTTCCTTTAGCGATTTCTTCTGCTACTTTTTTCCCGTAAATCGGATAATCTGTGCTTTCTTTTGAATTAGTTCCGAAGTCGTCTACCGTATATCCCAATTCAACTAAATATTTTATTATTTCGGATTTTAATTCTATTCCCGTGTGGTCGGATGCTATGGCTATTTTCATGCTTCATTCCTTTTTTATTTATTATTCTTTTATTATTTTTTATTCTTCTTTTATTAAATTTAAAATTATAAACTATAAGAAAATTCTATTATAGCGTAAATTATATTATTTTCTCCGCAAAGTTTAATTATAGTTTTCTCTTCAATATTTTCTTTATTGACGATAATCGTATCTCCCAATTTTGCCGGTATTCTATATTCTATTCTTATTCTTTTAAAATAATCTTCGACATAATCTATAACCATATCGATATACCGAGCGTTATTTACATGATTGTTGTCGTCTATAAAATATTTTTTAACTTTGAATCTGTCTACTTCTTTAAAATTTTTACCGTCAATTTTAATTTTTCTCGGCAGATAATTCATTTCGATTTTATTGTCGAATTGCACGCTTTCAATAATCGGTTTTGGAATTCTTACCAAATTGGAAGTCGTTAAATCTACGAATCCACCTATAGCATAACAAACTACAAGCTCTTTATTATTTTCATCGTATATTACGGTATTTCTGTATCCGTAAGCCTCGTTGCATTCGTAAACATAAGTTCGAGCTATAATTTTTTCTCCGTATTTTGGCAGTTTATAAATATCAACTTGCCTCGAAATAAGAAACATACTTATATTATTTTCGTTAAAATATTTTGTAAGTTCTTTTTCGCTATCTAATTGAAAAAAAGAACAATCTTGCATAATATCGAATATTGACGAGGATTTTAAAAATCCGTCTTTATCTATTTGACTCGTTTTTACAATCGTTTTCATTTCATACATATAAAAGCCTGTTATTTAAAGTTTTAATATTATATAGGAACGATTAATAATTGTCAAAATTTTGTGATAATAGATTTACTAAATTTTTAATAATTGACAATTGTATCAAAAATGATACAATATGTATAAAATAAAAATCGCCATGTATATTCTTTCGGCAAAAGGAGACAAAATGAATAAAACAATAAAAAATAATATAATTTCAGAAACATTTTAATGAATATAATTTTTTATAAAAACTCTAACGGAAAAGAACCAGTAAAATATTTTATAGATAATTTATCCAAAGATAATAAAAAGATATTATCGGCTAAAATTTTAACGGTTTCAAAATTATTTACAAATAATATCATATCGCAAGAATTATTTAAAAAGGTTTCTGACGATATATGGGAAATAAGATTTAAAAATATAAGGGTATTCGTTTTTATAAAAGATTGTAATATGTATCTTTTACATGCTATAATTAAAAAAAGAGGCGACATACCAAAAAGAGATTTAAATTTAGCCATAAAAAGAGTTAAAGAAATTAAAGGTTATTTAAAATGAAAACAGAAAAGAAATTAAATAAAAATCCTATAGGAACTAACTTTATCGAATATTTATCTGAAGAAGGAATTTCAGAAGAATGCTTGGCTTTATCTTCAAAAGAGTTAATAGTTTATCAATTAAAATATATAATGCAAAAAGAAGCGATAACAAAACAAGAATTAGCGAGTAGAATGCATACAAGCAGGGCGGCGATTAATAGATTATTGGACGAAAATAATCAATCGGTAACTTTGGATACTTTGGAAAAAGCGGCTAAATTTTTAAATAAAAAATTGATTATTAAATTTGTGTAAAAATAGTTTTAATATATTTTTCACAAACTTTCATTAAACGATTATTTTATATAATATTTATTTAATAGAATTATATTTAAATCTTCTGTTTTCGCTTAAGACTTTGCTTACAGCGTTCATTAAAAGTCCTATTGAAAAAGATAAACCTGATAAAATTATTAAACAAATGGTTAATATTGCGGTTGGAAATCTATCTACTCTTAAAGTCTCTAAATATTCTATAGTTATTCCTATTCCTAAAAATAATCCTACGCCTAAAAATATTGCGCTTATCGTATTGAAAAATAATAAAGGTTTTTCTGTCATAAGCAAATAAATTATAGTCCAAAGTATTTTAAAACCGTCTCTGAAAGTGTTTAATTTTGAATGCGAGCCTTCGGGACGCTTTATATATTTGGCAGACACTTCGCCTACGGGCAAACGCATTTGTAAAGAGTATATTGTAAGTTCCGTTTCTATTTCGAAGCCTTTCGAATTTTCAGGAAAACTTTTTACAAATCTTTTTGAAAAAATTCTGTATACTATTAACATATCGTTAAATCTCTTACCGAAAAGTAAATTGGCAAAACTTGTAAGCATCGTATTGCCAAACGAATGTCCTTTTCTATGAACGGAATCATCAACCGTCTCTCTCGAGATATTAAGCATATCCAAATTATTCTCAATAAAATAATCAATGAAGTTATTTATTTCGCTCAAATCGTATTGCATATCGGCATCAACCATAATGTAAATATCCGAATCGATATCCGCAAACGCTCTTCTTATCACTTCGCCCTTACCTTGATATGAAACTTTATTAACTATAGCGCAAGTTTCTTTTGCAATATTGTAAGAATTATCCGTGCTGTTATTATCAAAAACATAAATTTCGCATTCGGGACAATAATTTTTAATATCCTCAATAACTTGTCTAATCGTAATCTCTTCATTATAACATGGAATAATTGCAGATAATCTCATTTTTTATCTCCTCTAATCTCTTTTATAAAACTCAAAAACGAAATTACAGATATTACTAACAAAGGATAAATCGGATATATATATCTAATATATACAATAGGAGTAAATAAAAC
>CAZRYV010000113.1:0-6693 GCA_964604385.1 uncultured Brachyspira sp. | reverse complement strand
GGCTTGGCTTGGCTTGGCTTGGCTTGGCTTGGCTTCATAAAACTAAAATTAACATTTCTCATAATAGTTATTATATAATATTTATAAATTTTGTCAATAGTTTAATCGCTTTTTTAACGAAAACTATACAAAAAATAATTTTATTTTTCAAGTCTTTCAACTTCGTCATTATGATAGACGGTATTTATTCTTTTTATCGACAATGCTCTTCCCGAATCGGTATCTACTTGCACTATAATTCCGTTAATCATAGGGGAGATAGTGTCGACTTCGAATCTATGCGGTATTTTTGAAACGAATCTTGAAATTGCGGCTTCTTTTTTCATTCCTATAACCGAACTATATCCTCCGCACATTCCTATATCCGTAATATAAGCGGTATAGGAAGACAATATTTTTTCGTCCGCTGTTTGAACATGAGTATGAGTTCCGAATATGCAGCTAACTTGTCCTTCCAAATAATAAGAAAACGCTATTTTTTCCGCAGTCGCTTCGGCATGAAAATCTACAAATATAATATTAGTTTTTTCTCTAATATGTTTAATCGCTATATTCGATTTTTTAAAAGGGCAGTCCAAAGGTTCCATATAAGTTCTGCCCATGAGATTTATTACTCCGATTTTACAATCAAATATATCGTAAATATAATAGCCTAAACCGGGAGCTTCGTTCGGATAATTGTATGGACGAAGCAATCTGTTTTCCGAACCTATTAATGCAAAAACATCTCTGTTATTCCAAATATGATTTCCAGAAGTTAGAACATTTACTCCCGAATTAAACAATTCTGCCGCCGTATCTCTTGTGATTCCGATACCGTTAGCCGCATTCTCTCCGTTAGCTATTACAAAATCAATTTCATTTTCTAATTTTATCTCTTCCAAATGCCTTCTTATCGCATATCGTCCCGTAACTCCGATAACATCTCCGAGACATAATATATTTTTCACGGACATTTTTTTAAACCTTTATTTATAAAATATTGTATTTATAAAATATATTAAAAAATATATAAAAATAAAAAATTAAAATAAAATTTATTATCTTGCAACTTCAACCGCTCTCGTTTCCCTTATTACCGTAACCCGTATTATTCCGGGATATTTTAATTCATCCTCTATTTTTTTAGCTATATCTCTCGCTATCTGTTTCGCCTGAATATCGTCCACTATATCGCTTTTAGCCATAACTCTAAGTTCGCGTCCTGCCTGAATTGCAAAAGATTTTTCAACTCCTTCCATACTATCTGCGATTTTTTCCAAAGTATCCAATCTTTTAATGTAATTTTCAAAGGATTCCATTCTCGCTCCGGGTCTTGCAGCGCTTATCGCATCCGCCGCCTTAACTATAACCGCTTCGACTGATTGAGTTTCCACATCGTTATGATGTGCTCTTATAGAGTTTACGACTTCCTCTTTTTCTCCGCATCTTTTAGCCAAATCTGCCCCTGACATTGCATGAGAGCCTTCGCCTTCGACTTCTATCGCTTTTCCCACATCATGTAAAAAAGCGCCTCGTTTTGCCATTTCCACATCCGCTCCAATCTCAGCTGCTATCATGCCCGCTATATTTGCAACCTCTTTGCTATGAAGAAGCATATTTTGTCCATAACTCGTTCTGTATTGAAGTCTTCCCATATGTCTTACTAATTCATGATGCATAGCGGTAAGATTCAAATCGGCAATAGCGTTTTCTCCCGCGCTTATAATGGAATCTTCTACTTCTCTTTTCGTTTTTTCAACTACTTCCTCTATTCTAGCGGGATGAATTCTTCCATCTAATATTAATTTTTCTAATGAAACTTTTGCTATATGTTTTCTCACGGGGTCAAAACATGATATTACCACAGCTTCCGGAGTATCGTCTATAATAATATCCACTCCCGTTAGAGTTTCAAGCATTCTTATATTTCTGCCCTCTCTTCCTATTATTCTACCTTTCATCTCTTCGCTCGGCAAAGATACGGAAGTAACGGAAGTTTCTTGAGTTACATCGCTTGAAATTCTTTGAATCGTTTGAACTATTATCTCTCTTGCCTTTCTTTCGCCCGTTTCTATTGCGTTTTTTTCTATATTATCGACTATTTTAGCGGCGGCTTTTTTAGCGTCTTCTTCTATTTCTCTTATAAGCGCCTCTTTAGCCTCTTCCGCCGAGAAACCGGATATTTTTTCCAACTCTCTTTTCGCTTCTTCTATTGTTTTATCTAATTTTTCTTCTTTTTCTTTTATTTGTTTGGTTTTATCTTCAATACTTTTTTCTTTATCTTCCAAATATTGAGATTTTTTGTCTATATTTGCCTCTCGTTGTAGCACTCTGTTTTCTAACTTTTGAAGTTCGGCTCTTCTGTCTTTACTTTCGTTTTCCAATTTATGTCTTTCTTTTTGTATTTCAGAATTAGCCGATGAAATTAAATTTTTTCTTTTGTTTTCAGCGTCTTTTATTGCATCTTGAATTATTTTATCACTTTTCATTTCCGCCGAATTTACATTCATTTTTGCAATTACAAAGCGGATAATATATCCTAAAACAATACCGACTACAACAGAGGCGATTGCAATAATTATAGTTTGCATTTTATCACCTCATTATTATTTATTTATTCTATATTATATTATCAAATTATCAATTAGCACAATATAAAACATATAATAAAAATAACATAAATTTTATATAAAGTCAATAATAATATATGATATTTTTTATATTTTTTACATTATTATATTTTTATATTATTGTGCGATAAAAAAGTTGTTGACTATTTTAAATAAATTGCTATATTTAAAACAGAGATTAAATTATTTTTTAAGCAAATATTTTTATAATAAAGATTTTAATTAAGAAATATTAAGCGAGGTTAAAATGGAAAAAAGAAAACTTAAAACCAAAATAAAAGTTGTCGTATCTTTATTTGCAGTTTTATTTTTTATGTTTGTAATTTTCTCATGCTCCAACGAATCTAAATTATCTCCAAATGTAGGATTGAGTTATAAAAATAATAGCGTAAATGCCGCACCTTCTGAACCGATTCCAGATTCTGATATTCCGTTTTGGGGAGATTCTCAAATTTCCACTACGCCAGATGAACCTGCTGCGAAACCGGCTCCTCCAGATACCGAAGCGGAACCTACGCCTTCTCAAACTCCAGATAAGCCGAATCAATCTTTAGATGCGGATAGTTATTACGATGTTCATTATTTTCAAGGTTTAAATTTGGGAAATGGTTATTTCGCTGAAAAGAAAATTTCTTATAAGGATACTCTTCATTTATCTTATATTTGGACTAATACCATAATAACAAATTTTTGCTTTATAAAAGGCAGCGGTTCTAAATTATTATTTAAACCTAACGGCGATATTTATTGGGAAAAACGCCCTGATATTATATTAAAGAAATTTGAAGGCGGCACTATAGTAATGTATAGGGGAGGCGAATTTGGATGGGGACGCCCCGGAGGAATAATGATTTATACCGTAGGAGGAGTTTATACCTATGCCATAAGTAGAAGCGAAGCGAATAATTTGGGAAATGCGGCGGTAAATAGGATGTTCAATAGAAGTCATGATGGAGGCGGAAAGAAAGGAAAAGTTGAAATATTGGTAGTGAATTCTGGATATTTATTTAACGGAGGAACGGGCAGACCGGGTCATACAAGACTATTTCCTTCAAATCATGAAGGATTGCTACTTTATACTCCTCTTCGTAGCAATTTTCCTGAAGAAGATTATCCAAAATATCCCGGACTTCAATCCTATAATCAGCGGGCGGACGATAATAAGTCAAAATATTTGGGAGGAATGCGCCCCGACACTCGCAATGGAGTTTTAGGTTATATGCAAACTATGGAAAATACTTGGGAGTTATGGGAATAAAATAATAATGATAAAATAATATTAATAAAATATAAGTAGAAAATTTTAAAAGGGATTAGTTTTTGGCTAGTCCCTTTTTATTTGCAAACTATAATTTGTTTTTTTGATTATTATAAATTATAATATTGTTCGTAATAAATAAAAATAAAAAAATAATAAAACAAAAAATAAAAAATAAAATAAAAGGCTTAAAATGAAAAATACATTTTTTATAATAATTATTTTGCTTTCGATATTTATATTGAACTGCAATAAAAATAACAATAAAAATAGTGATAAAGATAATTCGGGCAAATTGCAGATTTATACGAGCATTTATCCTATTTACGATTTTACTAAAAAAATTGGCGGTGAAAAAATATCCGTTTATAATATGACTAAAGCGGGAGCCGAGCCTCATGATTTTGAAATAACTTCAAAGGATATGGCGAATCTATCGAAAGCGGATTTATTTATCTATAACGGCGGCGGTATGGAACATTGGGTTGATACGATTAAAGAGGCTTTGAAAGATATAAAATATATAAATACTTCGAGCAATATAAACGAAAATAATTTAGACCCTCATTTTTGGCTCTCTCCGATAAATGCAAAAATCCAAATGGAAAACATAAAAAACGGTTTAATTGAAATTGATTCTGAAAATAAAAATTATTACGAATCGAATTATAATTTATATGCAAATCGTTTAACCGAACTTGACGAAAAAATCAAAACTTTTTTGTCGGATATAAAAAACAGAAATTTGGTTTTAACTCATCCTGCATTCGGGCATTTTTGCAAAGAATATTCTTTAAATCAAATTGCAATCGCAAGAGACGAAGCCGACCCAAAAGCTATGGCGGAGATTATAGAATTTATAAAAAGTAATAATGTGCGGGCGATATTTTACGAGGAGTTTTCAAGCTCAAAATTGGTAGACTCTATAGCGAAAGAAACGGGAATTAAAATACTGACTTTAAATCCTATAGAATCTTTAAGCGAAGAAAATATTGACTCTGGGGAAGATTATTTTTCTATTATGGAAAAAAATCTTATTTCTTTATCGGACGGACTTAATTGAAAATGGATTTAATTAAATGAATAAAATTATAGAATTCGACAAAGTTTATTTTGGCTACGCTTCGGAAGATATACTTAAAAATATAAATTTTTCTATAAATGAAGGAGATTTTGTTTCAATTATTGGTTCTAACGGAGCGGGAAAAAGCACGATATTAAAACTAATATTGGGAGAATTAAATCAATATAAAGGCGATATAAAAGTCTGCGGAGAGGATATAAAAAAATTTAATCGTTGGCATTACTTCGGATATTTGGAACAAAACGCTTATTATAAAATCTTAAACTTCCCTGCTACGGTTTACGAAACGGTTATGTCGAATATGTTTTACGATATAGGTTTATTTAAATTTCCGAATAAAAAACACCGCAATAAAGTTATGGAATCAATTAAACTTCTAGGACTTGAAAAATATTCAAACAGGATGATTTCAAAACTTTCAGGCGGACAAATTCAAAGAGTATTTTTGGCGAGGACTTTGGTTGCAAATCCTAAAATTCTTATTTTAGACGAACCCACAAACGGAGTCGATTCCGAAACTGTGGAGATAATTTATAATATTTTAAGCGATTTAAATAAGAATAAAAATATATCGATAATAACGGTGACGCATGATATCGAGAGAGTTTCTAAAATATACTCAAAAATATTCTGTTTCGAGGAGGGCAATTTAATGGAACTTGATAAAGAGCAACTTAAATTGGAATTATCGCATAAACATAAACATCCGCATAGAAATTAAAAATTAAAAATTAGAAATAAAGAATTAGAAAGTAAAAATAAATAAAGGAATTTAAAATGGAAATATTTCAGTTTGATTTTATGCGAAGAGCTTTTTTAGTGGGAATAATTTTGGCTATTATAATTCCATGCATAGGAGTGATTATAGTTTTAAAAAGATTATCTATGATTGGAGATGCAATATCGCATACTTCTTTAGCAGGCATAACTTTCGGACTCGTGTTTAATATTAATCCAATACTCGCTTCCGTAATTTTTTGCATTTTAGCCGCATTGTCGATAGAATATATAAGAAAAAAAATCTCAAAATATGAAGAGATGTCTATAGCGATAATACTGTCTTTAAGCGTTGGGTTAGCGGGTTTGCTTTCGGGTTTTGTTGGAAATAATGCCAATTTTAATAGCTTTTTATTCGGAAGCATAGTGGCAATAAGCGATTTTGAATTAAAACTGATTATTATAATAGGTTTAATTTCTATATCCGTATTTATTTTACTTTATAAAGAAATTTTTTATATAACTTTTAACGAGAGACTCGCAAGACTTTCAGGCGTTCCCGTTAGGAGAATAAATTTTATATTCGTAATTTTAACCGCCGTTACGATTTCGATATCTGCAAGAACGGTTGGCGCTTTAATAGTATCTTCTATGATTGTAATTCCTGTGGCATCTTCTTTGCAGATAGCGGGAAGTTATAAAAAAACTATAATATATTCCGTTTTATTTAATTTATTATGGACTATTATTGGAATATTTATTTCGTATTATTTCGGATTAAAACCGGGCGCTACTATAGTTTTAATAAGTATAATAAATTTTTTGATTATTATCGTATTAAAAAGCGTTTTGTCCGCAAGGAAGATTAATTTATAAGTAGTAAAAAAGAAGCAGCAAAAAAGCACTTCCTTTTTTATCAAAAATAAGCAAGGCTAAAGTCCGTCTTTTCCAAGCAATCCAAACAAAATAGAATTAATAACAAATAGTTGATTTTATAGTTTTTCTATCTCTTCAATACTTAA
>CAZRYV010000112.1:0-6751 GCA_964604385.1 uncultured Brachyspira sp. | reverse complement strand
TGTTCGCTTTCGATATTTTCTAAATTTAAATTAATATATTCGTTCATAAAATTTTTTCCATTCCGATTTTTTGAATCTTTAATCCTATATTTTTATAGAATCTCATCGCCTCATCGTTTCCTTCCCATACATTTAAAGTGAGATTATAACAGCCGATACTTTTTGCATATTCCAAAACAAATTGATATAGCGAATGTCCTATGCCCTTTCCTCTGCAATTTTTGTCGACGCATAAATCGTCTATATATAGGCTTTTATAATCGCATAAAGAATTTTCGTTATGATGATTGATTAAAATACAAAAAGCGTAACCTTCGATTTTTTTGTCGTTTTCGTAAACAAATATCGGTCTTTCTTTATCGTTTATAATTTCTTTTAATTCTTCATCCGTATACTTTTTACTTCCAACTTTAAATAAATCTGGGCGAGCGTCCGAATGAACTTTATGAACTTGATAGAGTAAATTATTAATTTCGTTTATATCTTTTTCTATTGCCAATCTTATCATAGAAATTTTTCTCCTTAAAAATATAAAATGTTATTGATTATTAAAGTTAAAAATTAAGAATTGTAATTAATATATCATAAAATCGACAATTATCAATTTAAATTTTTCATAAGATAATTATTAACTGTTTAAGATATTACTATTGACAATAATGTTATTTCTAATATAATCAAATCCAATTTTTTTATAGGATTAATTATGTTTAATTATACGATAGCGGAAATCAATTTATCTATTTTTCAAAATAATATGAATATAATATCTTCTATCATTGGAGGAGCTAAATTGCTCAATGTCTTAAAAGCGGACGCTTATGGACATGGAATTGTAGAAATAGCGAAAGCGTCAGAAAAA
Organism: uncultured Brachyspira sp.; assembly: GCA_964604385.1. Lineage (GTDB taxonomy): Bacteria > Spirochaetota > Brachyspiria > Brachyspirales > Brachyspiraceae > Brachyspira. The sequence continues at coordinate 5,889 of CAZRYV010000112.1, read as the reverse complement.
TTTAAAGCGGATGCCGTGGGAGTTGCAACTGTAGAAGAGGGAATAAAGATAAGAAAAAGCGGAGTAAAAATTCCGATTATAGTTTTATTTCAGCATTTCAAATCTGAGTCGGGAGAAGTTTGCAAATATGATTTAAGTCCCGTAATAAGCGATGCAGCCTGTTTGCCTTATTACGATAAATATTTAAAAAGATATGGAGGTTCTTCAAAATTAAAAGTATATATAAAAACTGACACGGGATTAAACAGAACGGGAGCGAAACCGAACGAAGTATTGGACTTGGCTAAAAAAGTTTTATCGTATACAAATTTAACTTTGGAAGGAATAAGCACTCATTACGCTTCCGCCGATATGACGGATTTAATAAGCAAGGATTTTACAAAAAAACAGATAAAAACTTTTAACGAAGTTATAAACAATTTAAAATCAAATAAAATAAAAATTAATACGATTCATAGCGCCAATTCGGCTGCAATATTATCTTATAAAAAAACTATTTTCGATATGGTTAGAGCGGGAATTATTTTATACGGTTATCCTCCATTAAATAATGATAAAGTAAAAATTAAAATAAAGCCCGTTATGGAAGTTAAATCGAAAGTAGTTTTAATAAAAAATTTGAAAAAAGGAGAATCGGTTTCTTATGGCTCAACTTGGAAAACGAATAAAGATACAAAACTAGCTTTAATTCCAATAGGTTATGCAGATGGAATTTCGAGAAAATTGTCGAATAATTGGGAGTTTAAAATAAATAACAAATATTATCCCGTTCGCGGAAGAATCTGCATGGATTTAACTATGGTTGAAATATTTAACGATAAAATAAATGTGGAAGACGAAGTTTTAATTTTTGGAAACGATAAAAAACTTAACGCCGAAACTATGGCGAAAAAAATAAAAACTATACCGCATGAGATTTTGGTAAGAATAGGCAAAAGAGTTAAAAGAGTATATAAAGATTAATATTTGGTTATTAATCTTCGTATAAAAACTAAATTATTTCGGGAGGCTCAATTATGGAAATAATTGAAAGAATTAACGGCGTCATAAATAATTTTATATGGGGTCCCGTTATGTTGGTATTATTGGTTGGAACGGGAATATTTTTAACCGTAAGAGTGGGATTTTTCCAAGTAAGCCATATAAAGTTATGGATGAAAGGAACTTTCGGTGCGATATTCAAAAAACATAGCGATGATGTAAATATTACTCCGTTTCAGGCGGTAAGCACGGCTTTGGCAAGCACGGTTGGAACGGGAAATATAGTCGGAGTTACTACCGCTATAGTTTCTGGAGGTCCGGGAGCTTTATTTTGGATGTGGTTTGCCGCGTTTTTTGGAATGGTGACAAAATATTCGGAAGTTTTACTGGCGATGAAATATAGAGAAAAAGACGCCAATGGCAAGCATTATGGCGGTCCTATGTATTATTTAACTAAAGGTGCTAATTTACCTTGGCTTGGAACTATATTTGCGGTATTTGCGACTTTGGCTAGTTTTGGAATAGGAAATTTGACTCAAATTAACGCTATGTCTAATGTAATCAAACAGAATTTTAATGTTCCTACAATATATACGGGAATAGCCGTTACGATTGTGGTTGCTATTATAATTGTAGGCGGTATTAAAAGAATAGGCGCATTCGCTGAAAAATGCGTTCCAATAATGTGCGTATTGTATATAATATGCGGAATCATAATAATAATTATTAATTTCGATAAAATTCCGGGAGTTTTTAAACTCGTATTTTCTGAAGCGTTTTCTTTTAAGCAAGTTGGAGCGGGTTTTATGGGTTATGCCATAGCTATGGGTATGAGATACGGTTTTGCGAGAGGAATTTTTTCAAACGAAGCCGGTATGGGTTCAGCCCCTATGGCGCATGCTTCATCAAGCAATAAGAATCCCGTTGACCAAGCGATTTGGGGAATATTCGAAGTTTTTGTAGACACTTTTTTAGTATGTTCAATAACGGGAATAGTAGCCGTTATGAATTTGGATTTAGCCGAACAAGGACTTAAAGGAGCTCCTCTGATTTCCGAAGCTTTTAGAATTTCTATGCCGGGAAATTTTGGTTCGATAATATTGACTATAGCTCTATTCCTTTTTGCATTTACGACTCTTGTAGGATGGTCTCATTACGGAACTGTAAGTTTAGGATATTTGACTAATAATAATAAAACGATAGAGTTAATATTTAAAATAATATTTATACTATTAATCATAGTAGGTTCTGTAAGCGAACTCGAATTGGTATGGAATATAGCCGACACTTTAAACGGTTTGATGGCTATACCGAATTTAATAGGACTTTTAATACTCTCTCCGATAATAGCTAAAACTACGAGAGAATATTTGAAAAATCCTAATTCAGTCGATATTAATGATTAACTAAATAATAAAAAATAAAGTCTTGTATAATAGCAAGGCTTTATTTTTTTGTCGTTATTAGTTTAGATTGCTACGCCTTCGTCTCGAAAAGATGGAAAAATTTAAAATGACTAAAAATTTTTTAATGATAAAAATTTTAATGATAAAAAATTGCAAATAAAAAATAAATTTAATATTAATAATTTTGAAATTTTATTTTGTCGTTTTCTACCAAAAATCCGTATATGGAATCGTTAAATATACTTATCCCTCTTAATTTATTTAATTCGTCCGTTCCCATATATTCCTTGCTATAATTTTGAGATAAAAAAGGATTCGTTCTTATAAGAAAATACATTCCGTTTTCTATTCCCGTATAAGTTACGCGTCCGCTTGGTGATATTCCGACAGCTAAAGAATTGTCTCTAGATGGTATTTTATATTCTTCGGTTAAATTAAAATTATTTATTTCGGTAGTATATATTACATCCTCTTTATGTTTCCCGTTTACTATATTCATAACGAGTATTGCTATAACTCCCTTTTCTGTAATATAAACGCAATCTACTATTTCTTTATAAGACATCGTATTTGTGTCGGCGTATTCTATAGTTGAAATCAAATATTCATTTTCCATTTTTCCCGTATTCATATCGTATATGTCAATAATCGGAATTTTATTTTTGTCTCTTTTCAAAACCGCAAATTTATAGTCAGTTAATGAAAATAATTTTATTAAAGATTCGTATTCGTTTTCTATTATGGATTCTATATTGTATAAAACTTTTCCTTCGGGAGATATTTTATTTAAAGAAACTATCCCAACTTTAGTATAATTCGTATTTGTCACCTGAATGGTATAAGTAGCCGTATGCGGAGTATCGTCTCCTTCAACAGTCGGACTTTCGGAAGGCAAAGTCATAGTTATATTTGTAATCACTATATCGCCTATATATCTTAAATCATGTCCCGTTATATATATATTTTGATTATCGTCTATTAAAGATATTTTTGATTTTTCCAAGCTTTTATATTCCAAAGAAAAATTTCTGACACCGTTTTTTTCCGCTATTATCATTTTTGAATTCGATAAATCCAAAGCGTAAACGACATTATTATTTATATAATAAAAATCTCCGAAATAATATTCTCCATTTACATTATAAACTTTCGGGCTATCCAAATCCACTATATCGTTGCTATAAACCGTTATGTCTTTATTTAATTCCAATTCGGCTATAACTTTTGCGGGAGTTATAGGAGGTTTGGGAAGGCAGGATATAATGCAAAATGAAAAGAATAAAAATGAAAAAAATAATAAAACAGATAATAATAAAATAAATTTCGTCCGTATCATAAAGCCTCTTTCAATTCTTCCAAAGTTAAAGTAGAAGTTCCTCTCTTTCCAACCACTACTCCGGCGGCGGCATTCGATATTTCCGCAGATTCTTTAAACGAAAAACCCGCAGAAAGACACATTGCCAAAACGGATATTACAGTATCGCCCGCTCCCGAAACATCGAAAACGGTTTTTGCTCTAGTCGGAACTATATAAGATTCTGATTTTATAGTTTTATCGAACAAAGCCATTCCGTTTGCGCTTAAAGTTATCATTAATTTTGAAAGCCCCAATTTTTTGATTATGCTTTTTCCCAAAATGTCTATATTTTTAGGATTAAATTCGTAGAAATTTAATTTTCCGTTAGTTCTTTCCATTCCTTCGAGTCCTTCTACGGCTTCTTTTAAATTCGGAGTCATTAAAGTCGCTTTTTTGTAAAATGAAAAATGTTTTATAGCGGGGTCCACAAGAACGGGAATTTTCTTTTTTATGGCTGTATTTATTATTTTTCTCGCCGTTTTTTCGGTTATGATTCCTTTCGCATAATCGCTCACCACAACAACATTGTAGTTGTCTATATTTTTTATAAAAGTGTTCTCTATTTCTTTATGTATAGATTTTGAAAAAGGATTCGTATTCTCTTCGTCTATTCTCACTATCTGCTGATTTCCGGCGACTATTCTCGTTTTGGTTATCGTGCTTCTGCTTTCGTCCGTTATTATTCCCACTTTCGATATATTGTGTCGGTTTAATTCTTCTATTATGGAAAGTGTTGATTTGTCTTTTCCTATAACGGCAATAATCCCAACTCCGCCTTTTTCGGAATCTCCAAGCAACGCCGATATATTTCTTGCGACATTTCCCGCTCCTCCCAAATAACTTTCCTCATGATTGACATGCAAAACGGGAACGGGCGCTTCGGGAGATATTCTTATCACATCTCCGTAAGTAAATTTATCGAGCATCAAATCGCCTATTACCAAAACTTTCGCTTCGGTTATTTTTTCCACTTTATTTTTCAAATTCGATTTTTCCGTTTTTGTTTTCATTATAAAATAAAACCTAATTTAATTTGAAAATCATTATAACATAAACTTATTTAAATTGTAATGATTTATCTTTTATCGTATCTATTGACTTTTAATTTTAATTATGTAAACTAACAAAATATATAATTCTTAAGGCATTATAAATGATAATTGTAAAATACGAAGATTTAAAAAATTCTACTTTAGACAAATTAAAAAATTCGGGAATAGACGATAAACAGGCTAATATAATAACCGATGTTCTTTTATATTCCGACATAAGAGGGATTCATTCTCATGGCGTTTTAAGAGTGGAACATTATATTAAAAGAGTAAAAAATGGAGGAATAAATTTAAACTCGGATTTTAAAATAAATGTTTTAAAACCTTCTTTTGCCTCTATGGACGCTGATGGCGGATTCGGACATGTCGCCTCAAGATATGCGATGGAATGGGCTATAAAAACCGCAAACGAACAGGGAATAGCCTTAATAGGAATAAAAAATAATAGTCATTGCGGGGCTTTGGGATATTATAATAAAATGGCTATAGACGACAAAAAAGTTTCTCTTATAATGGTTAATACCGACCCATGCGTTATTCCTTTCGGCGGTAAAAAATCTTTCTTCGGAACAAATCCCATAAGCTACGGTTTTCCCGCAAAAAGAGATTTTATATTGGGCGATATGGCTACAAGCAATGTTTCTTTAGGAAGAATATTCACGGCAAGAGATAATAATGAAATAGTGCCTCATGATTGGGGCGTGGACGAAAACGGGAATCCTTCTTCCGACCCGAATAAAATAAAATATGTAGTTCCTTTTGGTGGAGTTAAAGGTTATTTAATAATGACTATGGTAGAGTCTTTTACGGGACTTTTGATAGGAAACGCCTATTGCAATAATTTGGTTAAAATGTATTCCGATATGGATAAAAAAAGAAATCTCGCAACTTTTATGCTCGTTATAGACCCTTCGCTTTTTAACGATATGGAAACTTTTTTAAATACCGTTCAGTCTTTTATAGACGATATAAAAAAAGAACCCGCTATGAATAAAAACGAAACTATATCTATTCCGGGAGAAAGAAAAGAAACCTGCGCAAAAAATTATATAAAAAACGGAATTCCATTATCCGAAAAAGTTTACAAATATAT
>CAZRYV010000111.1:0-7062 GCA_964604385.1 uncultured Brachyspira sp. | reverse complement strand
CAAGCCAAGCCAAGCCAAGCCAAGCCAAGCCAAGCCAAGCCAAGCCAAGCCAAGCCTTTACTTTAAACTTTATTTGGAATTATGTTTATTTATTAAAATTATGTTGTATTCAAAAGTAAAACTTATTAAATATAAAGAATTCTTATCGGATAAAATCATTTATTCAAATGTTTTTATAAATATTTTAATTATAGGAGGTCTTCAATGACTAAAACAACTACTAAAATTAATTCTTTACACAATTTTAAAAAATTATTTTTTAGGAGATTTAAAATACTTTTAATCTCCGCCGCCTTGATATTAGTTTGCGCAAATAATATTTTCGCTCAAAATATCGGCGAGAAAACGGGAAACAAAGCATGGGATTATATGCATGGAAGAAGTTTAATCGGCATTAACTTTGGTCCAACTTTATGGGCTGGACTTTTTGATATAGCGATAGGAATGGTTGGACAATCTACGGTTGGAGATATGTTAAAGAATACTGAATTGGGCGGGTTTAAACATTTCGCTTTTGGTTTGGGATTCAGTTATGATTTTGCTCCGCTTAATTTTATGACAGTCGGATTCGATATAGGATTTGCCGTGGGAAACATAAGATTGGGAGACAATAAAATAAGTTTCAGCACCGTCCCTTGGTCTTTAAATGTTAAATTCTTCTTCTGGAAAAAAGCTCCTTTCGGATTCTTTTTGTCTCCAAGATTCGGAGGAACAGCCTTGTCCGTATCTGGCTCTGTCCCAGATTTAGGTCATAACAATATGAAAATATCTTCGCATGGAGGATTCTATATGTCGCTCGAATTAGGATGGAGAATACAATTATTCCCTAAAAGAGGCGCTAATTGGCCCGTTCAGGCAGGTATAGATATTTCTTTATTTGATATAGGTTATTATGTGGCTCCTTGGACTTCTTCTATATTTAACAATAATATATTTAATCTTGACGGTATAAAAAGTTATGAAAAATTTGCAAATATAAGAGCTTTACTATTCCCAAGATTAGGAATAACGATAAGATTCTAAAACGAGTTTAAATATCAAGCCTGTATATTTTATAATGTTTGTAATATATACAGGCTTTTTTATTTTAAAAATTTCAATTTAAAAATTTCTAAAAAATTATTTATTTAATCCAAGAATTTCTACTCCGCCATTAGTTATTAAAACGGTATGCTCGAAATGAACGGCTAAAGAATTATCGTCAGTAGAAAGCGTCCAACCGTCTTCTTCTACGGAATATTTATTAGAACCGTTTGTAATCATAAGTTCCAAAGCCAAAACCATGTTGGGTTCGAGTATAATATCGTTATTCGGATGATAAAAATTAAAAATATACGGCGCTTCATGATATTCGTATCCTACGCCATGTCCCGTTAATGATTTTACTATATTGTATCCGTATTCGTTAACTTTTTTTTCGATATTTTTTCCATATTCGCTTAATAAAACTTTCGGTTTTAATTTAAATATCCCATATTCCAATGATTCTCTGCATGCGGATATTAATTTATAAATTTCTTTATTAACGGAGCCTATATTTCCTTTTACTACGGTAGTTCTTGCGCAGTCGGCATAATACCCGTTATATTTAACTCCTATATCGATGCAGACAGGTTCGCCATGCATAAGTATTTTTTTTTTAGACGGTATTCCATGAGCTATTTCGTTTCCAATCGATATGCTTGTTGCAAAACCGTAGCCCGAAACTTCAAAATTAGCGGGATAACCGTTTTGAGATTTAATATATTTTTCTACTTCTTTATCTATTTTAGACGCTCTCGTTCCCGACTTGCAAAAAGTAAACGCCAAGTCTATAGAATTCTGCGCTATTAATGCCGCTTTTCTTATATTTTCTACGGCTTTATCGTCCTTTACGGAAGGCTTTATCGTCTCTATAGAATCCTTTATAAACATAGAATGCCTTTTATTTTAACGATTTAGGAGTAAATATATAAAGCAATATTACCAAAATCACGGAACCCAAAATCGCCGAAGATAAATTTATTCTGATATATTCTATTATCTCGTTAATCCTTGGGATATAGTAAGAACCAAGCAAAGCTCCCGCGGTGGCTATTATAAACATCATTACAAATCCACCGAAAACTTTTAATCCAATAATATTATAAAATGTTAAACTCACTATAAAACCTATAGCAATGAAAGCCAAAACTACTATAACATATTCCATTTAACAATAACCTCTTAATTTGTAGAAAGTCCTATAAAAAACGATTTCAATTCTCCGTCTCCGTTTTGAATCGGAACAAAAATCATATGATATATATCCTCTCTGTCTTTAATGTCAAATTTGTCTTTTAAAGAATCGGAAGAAAAAGGGTCGGACACATATAAAGTTTTATTATTGGAAAGTATCTTTTTAAATAAACCTTCGTTTTCGTCTATCTTTAATAATTCTTTAGTTTTATCCGATAGGTTTTGAGATTCGGACACTTTATAGACTCCGTTATCGTCTTTATCAATCATAGCGCAATTTTTTATATTAAGTCCCGATTCTTCTTTTATCCAATCAATCATTTCGTCCATATTTTTGTTTATGAATTTTTTGCCTCTTATAGATTTTAATATATTCTTCCAAAAAGCCGTCATATTTTCTCGGACTTTTTCCTCCGCCTCTTTATAATAATCGTCAGGAATTTTAGGAACTTCTTCGGGATTATATAATTCTTCGTATTTTAAATCTTCTTTATCAAAAGTTTCGTTTTCGTAATCGTTTATTGAGCTTAAATTTATTTTATCTTCAGGTTTATTTTCAAGTTTATCGCCAAGTAAAAAATCCTTATTAAGCGAAATATTGAATGCCTCGCTCGAAGAAAAATATTCGTCTTCTTTTCTAATTATTTCTTCTTCGATAATAGAACCATGACTTATTAAAATATCCGCTTCGTCATTTATAATATTCTCCATATCGTTTATACTTTCTATAATATTATCTTCGTTTTCGTCCAATTTTTCCATCTCTTCCAAATTATTATATAATTCTTCCAAGTCTTCCAAACTCGTATCGTTTTTTCCAATATTCGTTATATTGTTTTTTGAATTTTCGATTTCGTTGTCGTCTTCGTCCGAAAAATCCATATTTTCCAAATCGTCCAAATTTAATTTTTCTTCTTCATTGTCTTTTTCTTCGTCTTCTTTATTTTCTTTATATTTTTCATTTTCATTATTATCATTATCTAAAATATCTTCAAGGTTAATATCGTTCAAATAATTAATATCATCTTCGCTTAAAAGTTCAAAATCGTTGCCACTATCTTCTTCGCCCGTATTGATATTTATGCTGTTAATATTATAATCTTCTTCCTCCTCGTATATGTCGGTTTGAATTTCTTTTAGCAGTTTATTTCTGTCGTATAAAAATGAAATTATTAAAAATATAAATGACGATGACAAAATAGACAATAATACATATTTCAAATATTTCTGCGCAATCGGAACATTAAGCTCCAAAATTCCTATTGAAAAATTTTCTATCTCTTTGATTTTGCCCGAATGCAACAGATACGAATAATTGTCTATCGTAATTGTTTTTGAATCTGACTGTTCCATATATCTAGTCAAAGTATCTCGCGATATGCTGTTTATATCTATGGCGGGATTATAATAAACCACTCCGTTTGGAAGAACTACAAAATTCAGATTGTAAGAAGTGTTTTCAAAAATCTTTTTAAATACGCTTGCGACTATATAACCGATTCTTATTCCGTTTTCGTTTGAGATTGATTTAACGAAATATACTCCGTCATAATCTTCGTCAAAAAACGCCAAAGAATTCGAATTCATATAATTGTCTATATTAATGATTTTATTTTTATCGGGAGACGAAATAATAGTTTTGCCGTCTATAGCCAAATTTATCGTAACGGTATCGAAAGCGTAATTTCCGCTTCTGAATATAGATATTATTTTATCTCTTTCCGATTTATCCACTCCGTTTATAACGACTCTTTGCAAAAAATCGGCGAAAGGATAGCTTTCCAATATTTTATTCATTCTTTTGTCATATTCGTTTACTATATTAAGAATGCTGTTCTGACATATTAAGGAACTTCTGTCCAATTTTTTCGTATCGACATCGAAAGCGTCTTTTTTTAATCCAAATACGAAAGCGATAAATAAAGCGATTACTATAACATTTAATAAAATCGCTATATATATATAAAGATTATTATTTCTATCAAGCATAAAATTCCTAAATCACTTTTTAATTATACTCTTTGCGTCTTCTTCCGCCTTGCTTATTATCGAAGCGAGCATTTTATCGAAAGCTGCAAATACATCGTCCGCATTATTTTTATTCGAATCTTTATACGATTTTTCCTCGTTAATTTCTTCGTTATCAAAATTAAATTCTTCTTTAGTTTCCATATTTGTCTGATTTGTCAAAACTTTATTATAAGAATCAAGTATATCTTTATCGACATTATCGGATATATTTTCTTCCGCTTTTATATTATTAATTTCATCTTCTTCTTTGCAAGTTAATTCTTCTAATTCTTCAATAAATTCTTCAGAAATTTTTTCTTGATACGAAATATTTGAAATATTATCGATATTTTCATTTGATTCTTCCGTTATGGTATTTTCTATTATGATATCTTCTGTAATATCTTCAATATTTTTAATATCTTCAACGGCGTTTTCTACAATATTTTTTTCATTTTCTTCGGTTTCCATTTTACCGTCAATTTCTTTTTCATAAATTTTAATTTCGTCAATATCCTCGATTATTTCGTTTAATTCATTTTCCTGTATGAGATTAATATTGTTGATAAGGTTGATATTGTTAAAATTAATACTATCATCCGTCTCTTCATTTTTAATTAAAATTTCAATATTGTTTTCTTCTTTTTTGCCTTCTTCAATTTTTTCTTCTTTTTCTTCGATTATGTTATTTATATTATCAGATATTTCAGTTTCTCTCTCCGTTATGGAATCTATAGAATTTACGGAAGTGTCTAAAGAATTGGAATCTTTTTTATTTTTATTAATTTCGTTTTTTATATTTGAAACTATATTTAATAATTCTTTTTTGATATTAAATTTTTCTTTTTTATTAAGTTTATTAAGCTCTTTATATTCTTCGGGTATTTTATAATAAACTTTTTCGACTATAGGTGGCATATCTTCTATGGCATTCGATTGCGGTAATTTAGCGTTGATTATATTTTCGTCTATATTGTCCGATGCCTCTCCTTCATTATGCAAACTTTTTATAAAATCTTTACCGCTTTTAATCTGCATAAGATATTTAAAGAAACGAATTATTCCGTTTAATATTAATTGAAATAATAATATTAAAAGAGCAGTCAAAGCCAAAACCACAAGTTCAAAATAATTTGGATATTCTTTTCCTATCATAGATACCGAAAGAGAATCGTTTACGATAAAACTCGGCTGTTTTTTATAATATGCGAATCTGTTTATAACGCTTGAAACTTTTTCTATCGTATTATCGCCTATCGATTCACGCACATTATAAATTAAATTTCTCGAATCGCTTACATATAATCTTTTATCGGCAACTTGATAATACATGGCTATATCCGACACATAAGAATAATCGTTTCTAGTAGCCACTATAATCTCGCCAAAATTATTTTTTATATATTCCATTATATAGAAAGTATTTTCATTCGTGGCATTTAAAACCAAAGAGCCTTTTTTTATTATGTCTTTGATTAAATTATCTTGCAATTCGAGTGGCCATGATTTATTTTTAGCCAAATATAAATTAAGCCGCATCTTTCCGTCTGTTCCGAAAACCGTCATTCCTCTTAAATACGGATTTTCAACCGTCATCTTATAATAATCGTTTTTGTATTTTTCAAGTTCGTTTTTTGAATAACTTTTATTAGGATTATAATCTTTGACAATATCCGCCGTTTGATACATGCTATATCCCACATAATCGGAAATTGATTGACTTATTAAATTAACCTGATATTCCGACACGGTATTTCTTTTTACATTTAGATTAACTGCTATTTTATCCATCATCTGCATCATCATATCGAGATAATCGTTTATAAGAACTGACACTTTGCTATTGGAAGGCAATATCGTATTGCTTGCCGCTCTTGCGAACATTGCCGCTATAAAAATTATTAAAAAAGATATAGTCAAACTTAAAATTGCTTTTATTATTTTCTGTTTTTTATCCATAAATAGAGCCTTATTAAAAATTATAAAAAACTACTACAATAATTTATCGGTATTAAGGGCTTTTTACTTGAAAAGTTTTGTATAATTATATTTTTTATTTATAGAATATTAGAATATATTATAGAATGTAAAGAATATAAAACAAAAAGGCAGGGCATAAACCCTACCTTGTAATTTAAAAATAATTTGAAAATTATTAATCGTCGAATTTCTGTCCTATTAAAGTTCCGTTACTATCTATATAAAGCTCCATCATATTATTAAGTTTTACTTCAAAAATAGTAAATTGTTTTTCTATTTTTATTATAGAAGCTTGAGGATAAGTCCTTTGAACCGTAGCCATAACATTTGCGGGCAATATCGAAGAAGGCATATTCATATAACATTTAACCTCTTTCCAATCGCCATTCGGAAAAAATTCTATTTGAGTTCCGTTTGCCAAATAAACTTCTATATCGTCCCAATCTCTTTCTATATAAGTCACTTCTATATTTTGAAAATGCTGTTTTATGAAATTTTGTGCATTTTGAGGAATGGAATTAAGCGGAACTCCGTAGCCATATTGAGCGTTCGGGTCGGGCGTATATAAATACGGACTTTGAGCGTTGTTTGTAGCGCCTTGAGAGAACGCATTAGCCGAAAATACCGATAAAACTAATATTACGATTGATAATTTTTTTAAATTTTCCATGAGTTATACTCCTTAAAATAAAAATATATTTTGTAAAGTAATTTTTAAATAAATTATCTTTACAAAATATATTATAACTTAATTTAAAATAATATCAAGTTTGTTTACTAATATTTTACGATAAATTTACATTATTTCTTTTTACCTTGATTTGCAACGGCTTCCATCGCTTTTTTAACCGCTTC
>CAZRYV010000110.1:0-7276 GCA_964604385.1 uncultured Brachyspira sp. | reverse complement strand
ACAGTCAACAGTCAACAGTCAACAGTCAACAGTCAACAGTCAACAGTCAACTTAATTTTGTAAAAAATTATATTTTAAATTTTTTGCAATACTCTTTTTGCATTTTATTTATGAGGTTAGTCTATGCCTCTATTTAATAAATTATTGCATTCGAGTATTAGAAATAAATTAGGTTCTAAAATAAGGCAATATTTAACAATAAAGAGGTTTTATGAAAAATATTGTAAATGAAAAACCAAATGATATTTTGGTAGGAAGAACCGAATATATATCAAACTATTTTATAGAGAAAACCGATATAGAGAATAAAACGATTTTGGAAATAGGATGCGGATTTGGATGGTTTTTATACAATATTCTTAAATATAATCCTAAATCATTTTCTGGTTTAGAAAATAGTGAGGATAAAATAAACAATCTGAAAAAATTTTTTAAAGATAAAAGATGTATGTTTTATGTAGGTGACGCTTTAAATCTTCCTTTTGAAAATAATACTTTTGACACTGTGTGTATGTTTGATGTTATAGAACATTTGCCAAAAAATACTGAAGATATAGTTTTTAGAGAAATCTCAAGAGTTTTAAAACCTAATGGAAAACTTTATTTATCCACTCCAAATAACCATATATTAAGTATAATTTTTGACCCTGCATATTTCATTATAAAACACAGACACTATAACATTGATTTTCTTTGCAATATTGCTTTAAAACATAACTTAAATACTGAAATGCGCTATATAAAGGGAAGATTTTATGAAATATTATATATACTTAATCTTTATATTTCAAAATGGATATTTAGACGAAAACCGTTTTTAGAATTTTATTTTAAAATAAAATCTAATACTGAATATAAAAAATACGGCTTTATGACTATATTTATACGATATATAAAAAAATAATATTTAAATAAAAATCACATGCTGAAAGATTCACCTAAATAAACTTTACGAGCTAAAGGGTTATTTACGATATCTTCGGGCGTTCCCTGAACTAAAATTTTTCCATTTCCCATTATATAAGCTCTGTCGGTTATTCTTAAAGTTTCCCTAACATTGTGGTCGGTTATAAGAATTCCCAAACCTTTTTCTTTTAAAGACGCTATAATATTTTGTATGTCTATAACGGCTATAGGGTCGACTCCCGCAAAAGGTTCGTCAAGCAAAATAAATTTAGGATTTACGGTTAATGCTCTCGCTATCTCGCATCGTCTTCTCTCGCCTCCCGAAAGAGTATAGCCTTTTTGTTTTCTCACATGAGTTATATTGAATTCCGATAAAAGTTGGTCTGCTATATACATTCTTTCTTTTGGAGTTAAAGTTTTATTATATTCCAAAATCGCAAGCAAATTATCTTCCACCGATAACTTTCTAAAAATAGACGCTTCTTGAGGCAAATATCCTATGCCAAGCTGCGCTCTTTTATACATATGCAAATCGGTTATTTCGATATCATTTAAAAAAACATTTCCTTTGGTAGCCGTAACGAATCCTACTGTAATATAAAAACTTGTGGTTTTTCCCGCTCCGTTCGGTCCCAAAAGTCCGACAACTTCGCCTTGTTTAACGCTGTAAGATATGTTTTCTATGATTTTTCGTTTGCCATAAAATTTTGTGAGACTAACCGCCCTGATTTCGGAAGGATTTTCTTTATTATTGTCAAAAAAATTTTTAACGGTTTGAGAGATTTCTTCTTTCGAATTTTTCTTTTTTTTCTTAAAAAACATAAATACCAATCTACAAAATTAAAAATTAACTAATAAATAGTATAACTTAAAATTAAATAAATTGATAGCTTAAAATATAAAAAAATATAAAAAATTGTATATTTATTAAATGTTGAGATTTTTTAATTTAAATATAAAATGTTAATACTATAAATCATAGGAGAATATATGAGTATAGGGACGGGTAAAACCGAACTCGAAGAGGGAATAAAATTATTTAGAAATGAAAATTATAAAGAGGCTATAGATTCGCTTGAAAGAAGTTTTGAAAATAAAAACGATATAGAATCGGGATATCATTTGGCTTTGGCTTACGCTCAAATTCAAAATTACGATAAAACGCTCGAAACTTTCGATAGAATAATGCGAAGACTCGATAATCCTTTGAGAATCATGCAAGCTCATATTATAGTAGGATATATTTATGCCGTAAAAGAAATGTATGATTTGGCGGAATTCGAATTGTTGGACGCCCTCGCTTCAGGAATAGAAAATACTCAAATATATTCTGTATTAGGTTATATTTATTACAAAAAAAATAATATCAGGAAAGCTATCGATTCTTTAAGAAAAGCGGTGGCATTAGATTCTAAAAGCGCAAATGCAAGAAATTCGCTCGGATTTATTTTAGCGGACAGTGGAATCAATATAGAAGAAGGCATTAACGAAATAAAAAAGGCTTTAAATGCGGACCCAGAAAATCCCGCTTATTTGGATTCTTTGGGTTGGGCTTTTTTCAAAAAAAACGATATAGCGAACGCAAAAGAATTTTTGACTAAAGCATTTAAAATGGCGCCTGCAAATAAGGATATAAAAGAACATCTTATAAAATTAGACCAATTGGGTTATAAAAAATAATTGAGGTTTGTATTATGAAATTCATTTTTATATTTATATTTTTTATATCGATAAATTTATATTCTCAATATAATTTCAAATATATCGGAAATATTAGCGTAATAAGAGACAATAAAAAAGTAAATTTAGATTCCAAAAGTAAATTATACGATAAGGATATAATCGAAACGGGAAAAGACGGATTTGTGGAAATAAAAATAAACAATAAATATTATTATGTCGCAAATAACGGAAAAATAAATTTAACTTCAAAAAACGCCGAATTAAAAAACGGAGCGATTTATACAAGAAATAAAGCTTTCAAATCTTTGGAAGAGTTTAAAAAATACGATGACAATTTGAAAGTATACGCTGACCCCGTGCCTCTTTACGCGGGAAAAATGGGAAATATTTTTATAACGAGCAAAAACGACATAGAAATAAAAGATTCTAAATTATTAGGAAGCGCAAGACCGATAGTGAAATTTTTTGAAGTAAAAAATTCGGGTCATAAAATCAAAGTATATAAAAGCGTATTCGGAATATATGTTGGCGCTCAAGATAAAAAATATAATTTTGTTTGTAATATAGAATTAAATGACAAAACTTTATTAAATCTGTCGATAGATATAAAATTGAATTTCACTCCGCCACCTCCTAAACCAAAACAAATACAGGGCGTGACTTCTACTATGACGAATATAATAAGCAATCCTCAAAAATCTAAAGAAGAAAGGGAACTTCTTAACGGAAAAATATATATTTCTTATACTCCGACAAATTATGCGGATAAAGTTTATATGATGCCCGCACAAGGAAGATATTCTTCGCAGTTTGGGGCATTCAGAGGATATACGAAAGATTATGCGAGATATCATCAGGGATTCGATATAGCGAATACGAACGGTTCTCCGATTTTTGCCGCAAATAACGGAGTAGTGAGAATTTCAAGAGAGCTTTTTGTCAGGGGAAATTGCGTTGTAATAGACCATGGCGAGGGAGTATATAGCAGTTATTTTCATATGTCTAAATTGATAGCCAAAGAAGGACAATATGTAAAAAAAGGTGAAATAATAGGTTTAATAGGTTCTACGGGAATGTCTACGGGACCTCACTGCCATTGGGAAATGCGGGCGGGAAATATGACTTTTGACCCTTTAAGCGTATTAGAAAAAGATTCTTCGTTTGATATAAAAAAATTAACTAGAATAAAATAAGTTAATATTACATAACTTGACAAATAGATTTATTATGGTATCATTAAAATATGAAAAAGCAGTATATTTATATAATTCAAGCGAGTTTAGAGCCTTCAAAATGTAAGATAGGTAAGACAAATGATTTGGAAAGAAGGTTGAAAGAATATAACAATATGACTGGAAAATCCAAAGAAAACGCTTACAGATATTTATTTTGCTGCGAAGTAAAGGATATGGCAACGGTAGAAAATGAGATAAAGAAAAAATTTGCCGCTCTTCGAGAAGAAAAAAGTAAAGAAATATATTTTTATAATTCGCCTTTATTTGAAGATTATATTAAATTTATTAAATCAAGCAAATTATTTACAAAAGAAATTCTCATTAAAACGGACGGTAAAGTTGTGAAAAAGTTTAAAATAGTAAAGAAAACCACGCCTTCCCTTAAAGAACGGGGTTTATCGAGAAAAGATATTCTTCAGAAAGCTCAAAAAGTAAATAACGATGAATTTTATACTCGCATAGAAGATATTGAAAAAGAATTGTCTATGTATGATAAAAGAATTTGGAAAAATAAAGTCGTTTTCTGCAATTGCGACGATGCCGTTGATAATGACGACAGAAATACTTCGGCTTTTGCTTTATATTTTTTGAGAAATTTTGCGGAACTTAAATTAAAAAAATTAATATGCACGCATTATGACGGACCCGTAGATTTATTTAATCAGGGTTCTAAAGCGTATGTATTTACAAAAGACGGTTTTAGCGAAAGAAAAGATTTTCCAAAAAATTACAGCGGAAGTTTTGACGACCCTTTATCTTTAAAAATCCTTAATGAAGAAGCCGATATTGTATGCACAAATCCACCGTTTTCAAGAGCGATAGACTATTGGAAAATTATAATAGAAAGTAAAAAGAAATTTATTATAATATCCAATATTGCAAATGTTTTAACTCCCGCATATATATCGTATTTTAAAAATAATTTAGTGTGGGCTGGGTATAGTAGTGTTGATAATTTTTTAACTCCTAAAAGAGAGCTTACTAGAGCAGCGGGACACTGGTATACGAATTTTTCTATAAAAAATCGTCCAAAATATAAAAATTTAAAAATAATTCCGTTGAAGGATATACCTGAAAAATATAAAAAATATGACGATTCAAAAATATTATTGGTAGACCATAATTATATTCCGAGCGATTATAAAAAACCGTTTGCCGTATCATCTCGCTCTATATTAAACGGCATACTCGAAAAAGGTTATAAAATTTTTGGTGATAAGGAATATTATCCGTATATAAACGAAAAAAAATGTTTTGGGAGAATTCTACTACAAAAGATATTATAATGTTAATCAAATAATAATTATGCCAAGAAAGATATAAAAGAAAATTATAATAAGAATATTATGCAAGAAAAAGAAAAATTAATTATAGAACCTGAAAATATACATAAAATAGAACCTTTTTTTATAAAATATTTAACCGCAATAAGCTCTGTAATATTTGTAGCGTCTTTTATATTTTTTTTTGGAACGAACAGATTAAACGAAGAATATAATATTATGAATATTTGGAGTAAATCTGTATTTTCTGTAGAAACTCCTTCGATTGATAATAATTTTAATATAGAAGGGGATTTCAAACATAATTTTTTTTCAACTCCCGAAAGAATGATACATTATTTTAATAAAAATGGCGTAACGATTTATTATACCAATTTATCGAGAGGAGAGCTTGCATCGTTAAATAACGAAAATTTTATCGTTTACAAAAGATACGGAAATTATATAGACGCCTACAACAATAACGGGCTTATTTTATGGAGAACGAATACTTCTATTTATCCCGAAATGTCGCCTTATGCAAACAGAACTATTTATCATTCGAGCGATAATTCAAAAATACGGATGTTTGATTTTGACAATAATCCTTTGAGTTTTCAGATTCAATATGGCGAGATTGTAACGGACGGAGCTTTTGCATTAAATACGGGAGATTATATAGCGGGATTTTCAAGCGGAGATATCGCCTATATAAATAGAAACGGAAGTTTGGGATTTGCAATTTCTTCGGTATTAAGCGAAATAAATATAATAAAATCCGTAGCGATAAGCGAATATGGAAGTTTTGCATTATCTATAAGCGGAATAAGACCAGAATATATAAGTTTATACGATTCAAAGGGCGGAACTTTATGGTATTTGGAAACGGGATTAAATAGACGAAAACATGTATCGGCTTATGTCAGCGAAAAATCTATGACGGCTTTTATGTTAAGCGACAGAGACATAATATTATATAATTTAAATAACGGAAAAGAAAAAGACAGAATCAATATAGAAAAATATAATATGCAAAACGCCGTTAACATGAAATTAAACTGCGAAACGAATACTACTATAATGAGTTTGTCGAAAGACGGAAAAAGCATGGTTATAATTTACGATAATAAATTAAAAGAAATTATTTACGAGAATAGGATAGACGGATGGGTTTATTATTTGGATATATCGAGCGAGCAAAACGAATATATGATAGTAAGCGATAAAAATATTTATACATATAAGAGAGTAAGATTATGATAAAAAATATATTAATCTCATTGTTTGTTTTATCTTTCGTATTATTTGGAAGGATACCGATTGACGAAAATAAAATAAGAATCACAAGCACTTTCGGAGAATTCAGAACAGACCATTTTCACAACGGCGTAGATTTTGGCGGAAATAAAATGGAAATATATCCGATTGCGGACGGAGAGATAGTTTATTATTCGGATATAGAGGAGGACCCGACTAGACAATTATACGGAGTGGGAAATACTGTCATAATAGAACATCCAAATAGCGTGAGAAGTTATTATTATCATATTGAAGATGGGACTATAGAAAAATCTTTTGCAAAAGTAACTGAAAGAGACGCCATAGCTTTAACGGGAAACAGCGGAAGGTCGGGAGGCGCTCATTTGCATTTAACGGTTGAAAATATAAAGGAAGGATTGGTAGTCGACCCTTTGGAATATTTAAAAATTTCAAAAGGTTCCGAACAAAGCCCTTTAATACATGGAATATATTTAAGAACAGAAGACAGATTAATTCAAATAAAAGACAGAATGCCTATGAAATATAGCGGAGAATTAAGGCTATTCGTTAGAGCTTACGATTTGCTTGGCAGCATACCGATGGGACTTAAAAGAGTTAAAATATATATGAACGAAGAGCTTGTAAGAGATTATGATTTTACCTATTTTATAAAGCGGGACAATATATATTATATAGCGCCAAATTATACTTTTGAAGAAGTTTACGGAGTGGATTCTCATTTTTATAGAGGCGGAAATTTTATACCCAAAAAAGGAAGATATATTTTTAAAGCGGAAGTTACGGACTTTGACAATAAATCCGTGAGTCTTACAAGAACTGTTAATTTTTATTGAAAATTAAATAAGATGTGAATTAAATATTTTATCAAGTATTTAATAAAAAAGACACCGCATTAAATACGATGCCTTT
>CAZRYV010000109.1:0-7323 GCA_964604385.1 uncultured Brachyspira sp. | reverse complement strand
TGTTGACTGTTGACTGTTGACTGTTGACTGTTGACTGTTGACTGTTGACTGTTGAGTTGTCAAAATATCATTTAGCAATTTAATTTTCATAATTATTCAAATTATAATATAATTATTAAATTTTGTCAATAGTTTAATTTATTTATATATAGACGCTATATAGACGCTTTGAACGAAAAGAAAAAAATAAAGAATAAAAAAAGACGACGCTATTTTTGCATCGCCTTTAAATTATTCTTATTATTCAATCTCTTAAAATCTTATTTAATTTTTTTCATCTCTATCGGTCTGCTCCAAGTATTTGGCGTAAAGTATAGAGTATTTCCATCTTCGCTAAATTTGATAAAATGAGTTTCCCAATCTGTGAAAGCTTTAGAACCGTCATTTTTATCTTTCGCTTTATCTCTAACGGGTTTTCTATTATCGTATTGTCCGCCCGTCAATTCTAATCTATATTTTCCTGTTTCATATTCGGTTAATTTTGCGGTATATTTAAAAGTTCCGTATCCTGCAAACGAGTATCTGCTTATAGATTCGTAAGTTATTCCAATATAATTTTTTATCGAATCTTCTTCTATTGGAGTTTCGCTTGGAGTAGTATTTGTAGAGCTTTCTTCTATTATTTCTATTTCTATAAGATTAAATGTCATATCCGTATAAGAATTTCCTCCCGTAAATACAATGCTAACGGAATCGGGTTTCACCTGAAGTATCCCTTTTTGATTTTTTTCAGTAGTTGTCATTGGTTTGCCCTCAAATTGATAGCTAACCATATTGTCGCCTCTTATTCCTTCGGATAATGGTATTTCATCTTGATTGGCAAAAGAAACTTTCGTCTTGTCTCCGACTTTATACATAATTTTTCCCGTATCTGTTATTTTGACATAAATATAAAACGCTTCGCCATAAGCTTTTTCGCTTCTAAAAGTTTTGCCCAATAAACTGTTTATATCGACAGTCTTTACGCTTTCTTGCGAATTCAAAGAAGCCGAAATTTGAGGTTCTGTAGCTTTGTCTGAACAACTTATGGCAATCGTAGTTATAAAAGCCACAAGTATAGCGAAAGCCGAAATTTTAATTTTTGTCATAATATGACCTCCTAAATAATAGTTTTGTTTATTCTACCTGTATATAATATAATAATTTTTTTAAAATAGTCAATCGTTTTTTATTGTTAACCGTTGACAATTTCGTAATTTAAAATATTATTATTCAATCAATAATTGGAGATTTTTTAATATGGCAAAAACCATAAAATGTAAATCCTGCAAATCTGTAAACGACAAATATGCAAAAAAATGCAATTTCTGCGGCGCCGCTTTATATCCAGAAATATCCCGTAAAAATGCCGAAACCGTAACGATAATTTTGGATATTATTTTTGCCATTATTTATTTATTTGCTATATTTCTCTTTGTAAAAAATTCAAATAATAACGAAACGCCAAAATATATTAATATTCTTCCCGCAGCGAATACTTTTCCATATTTTTTTATAATACTATTGTTTTTATGTTTTGCCGCATCCAAAATACTTTATGTGTTAAATATTTTTATATTAAAAAACAATCTCATACTTACAATTAGAAGAGTAAGCATGTTTATAGAAGCGATTACTATGTTTCCGATACAGACTATACTCGCTTTATATTTTTACGAACCTGCAACAAATGAAAATAAAAAAGACAATAATTAATCCAAATTGTTTATATATTCTCTCAATTTAACGGCGTCTTCATAATCGTTGTCGATTGACAAAGCTTTATCGATATTTTCCAAAGCGGATTTTTTATTTCCCATATCGGTATATATAGAGCCTAAATTATAATATATTAATTTATTGTTATCGTCTATTTCTTTCGCCTTTTCCAAATATCTAATCGCCATATTATTGCTATTTTTTTTTCTATAACATGAAGATATATTGCATAAAATATAAATATTACTTTTTTCGTAAATAAAATTCAAATCATGAAATAAAGAAAGCGCTCTGTCATAATCTCCTTTCCTGTAATAAATGCATCCGAGCAGATTAATGATTCCGTTTATTTGTCTTACATTATAAATATAATTGCTATAATTAAGGGCAATGTCGTATTCCCCGAATTCATAAGTTTTAAAAGCTATATAAATATATCTTGAATAATCTTTTTTTTCTATTTTGGTATTGTCGTTAATCTCAATCGCTTTATTAAAATATTCCGTTCTGTTTTCGGCGTCCATAATTCCCATATATTCGTAAACAAAAGGATTATCGTTTTTAATATTTATAAATTTATTAAAATATTACAAAGCTTTTTTATATAAATTATTTTTCATATATAAAAAGCCCGACATATATAAAGCCTCTAAATTTTCAGGTTAATTATCAAATATAAGTTTATAATAATTTTTAGCGTCTTCAAATTTTTTTTCTTTTATGCAGGTTTTGGCAAGCGAGAATAAATCTTCCGTTTTTTCTTTTTCATTTTCTTTTAAAATCGATATTTGACCATTTATATTGTCATTCATTTATAACTCTCAATTATTTTTATTTTATCAATCGTCATAAAATTTTTTCATCATAATATTTCTATAGTCGGAAAAATTGTCCTTTTCTATAGAAAGTCTTAATTCGCCCATAAATCTTTGCATAAACCTAACATTATGTATAGTCATCAAAGTTGAAAAAAGTATTTCATGAGTTTTATCCAAATGATTCAAATACGCTTTTGAAAAATTTTTACAAGTATAGCAATCGCATGCCTCTTCCAAAACGGTATCGTCCATTCTGTATTTTGAATTTCTTATTCTTATAACGCCGTCCATAGTGAAAGCCTCTCCGTTTCTAGCGTTTCGGGTGGGCATAACGCAATCGAACATATCTATTCCTTCCATAACCGAATTTAGTATATCTCTCGGTTCGCTTACTCCCATCAAATATCTCGGTTTCTCTTTATAGGTATACGGCATAACCTTTGACAACACTTCATGCATTTTTTCGGGAGTTTCGCCTACAGAAAGTCCGCCGATTGCATAAAAAGGAAATTCCATAGCCGTTAAAGTTTCGGCGCTTATTTTCCTCAAATCGTCAAACATTCCGCCTTGTATAATCGCTCCCAAATATTGCCTCTCGCAGTTTGGAGAATTATCATGATAATCTTTGCATTCTTTCGCCCATTTATGCGTTCTTTTCATAGCTTCTTCGACATATTTATAACTTGCATCATGTTTCGAGCATTCGTCTAGACACATTATAAAGTCGGCACCGATTATATGCTCCGCTTCCATTACGGTTTTTGGAGTGAATAAATATTTGCCTCCGTCTATATGAGAATTAAATTCGACTCCGTTATCGTTTATTTTTCTGAGTTTAGCCAAAGAAAATACCTGAAAACCTCCTGAATCGGTAAGCATAGCTCCTTTCCAAGCCATAAATTTTTTAACTCCGCCGAATTTCTTTATAACTTCCAAACCCGGTTTAAGAACCAAATGATAAGTATTCGACAATATTATTTTGCTCTCGCTCTCTTCTATCATAGCGGGAGTTAAAGCTTTTACAGTCGCTTTAGTTCCAACGGGCATAAAAACGGGAGTGTCTATTTCGATTCCGTTAATCTCTATTTTTCCCAATCTTGCAAAACCTAAAGAAGAATTTTTTAAAACCTTAAAAGAAAAAGACATATTAAACCTTTATTAAAAAATATATAAAATAAAGTTAAAACATATTTTATATAAAAATTAATAAATATCAAATATTTAAATATAAATAAAGTATAAATAAAACAAATAAAAAAGCCCAAGTTTAATACTTGAGCTTTAAATATTTTTTATTACTTTACTAATTATTAATTTTTTATTAACTTATTTTAAGTTTTATATAATACCCGTTATCCTTCCCGCTATCTGATAGAATAGAAAACTTACAATCCAAGCCACTACAAGCGTATATACTACAATAAAAGGTATCCATTTATTGCCAATTTCCGCTCCCATAACGCCAATTGCGGCAAAACAAGGGAAATATAGCAGAACGAATAACATTAAAGAATAAACTACAACCCAATTATTAAATACAGGGTCGTTCTGTAAGGATTCTTCCAAAGTCGATGTGTCTTCTTCGTCAAACTCTATCGCTTTAATTTGGGCTATAGTTGAAACCAACACTTCTTTAGCGGCACCGCCCGCAACTAAAGCTATTCCTATTCTCCAATCAAATCCCAAAGGTTTTATAATCGGCTCTACGAATTTTCCTATTTGTCCGCCGTAAGTTCTTTCCAAAGTTTCGGAAGATACGATTCTTTCATATTCAGTATTAATTACTTCCTCGTCTTCAATATCCAAACCTTGTTCTAATGCCAAAGCTACGGCTTGTTCCATAAATATCGCTTCGTCCTGTTCGGTAGGCTCGTATTGAGGGAAAGTCATAAGAACCCATACTATTATTGAAGCTGCAAATACATAAGTTCCCGCTTTTTTTAAATACATCCAACCTCTATCAAACATATGTCTTAAAATAGCTTTTGGTCTCGGCACTCTATATGGAGGAAGTTCCATAACGAAAGGAGTCTCTTCGCCCTTAAATAAAGCTTTTCTCAATACAAACGCTACGATAAAACCAATTATAACTCCTATTATATATATGCTAAACATAACGGTAGGAGCATTGTTAGGAAAGAAAGCCCCCGTAAATAAAACGAATACAGGAACTCTGGCGCCGCAACTCATAAAAGTCGTTATTAAAACCGTTACTATTCTGTCTTTTTTATTTCTCAAAGTTCTCGCCGCCATAGTAGCAGGAATACTGCAACCGAATCCTAAAAAAAGAGGAATAAAAGATTGTCCATGAAGTCCCAATTTATGCATAACTCTATCCATTATAAAAGCCGCTCTTGCCATATAACCGCAATCTTCCAAAAACGAAATGCCGATAAACAATATAAGAACCAATGGGAAGAATGATAAAATCGCTCCCACGCCACCTATAATACCATCTACAACCAAAGACTGAATTAAACTTCCATCTGGCAATAATCCTCCCACAAAATCTGACAATAATCCGAGTCCGCTTTCTATCCATCCTTGAGGATAAGCTCCAAGCGTAAATGTTGCGTAAAATATCAGCCATATAACCGCCAAAAATATAGGAATTCCAAGCCATTTATTTAAAAATACAACATCCGCAGCTTCAGTAAAACTAAAAGCTCTTACGCTGTCTTTTTGAACAGCTTCTTGCAAAGCGCCTCTTATATAAGAATATCTTTTATCCGCCATAATAGAATCGGATTTTGCATTTTCGGAATTTTCCAATTTTATTATTTCTTTATTAACCGTTTCTATAACTTCGCCGCCGTTAGAACATTCTCGCCTTATCGAATGAATCGCTCTTTCGTCTTTTTCTAAAGTTTTAATTGCAAGCCATCTTTTATGCAAATTGCTTATATCTCCTTGCATATTGTCGGTTATAGCTTTAATTGATTTTTCTACCGTCTCTCCGTATTGCATCGAAGCGTCTTTATCCAATTTATTGCCTGATTTATACATATTTTCTATTTTATCCAAAATAAGCAAAACGCTTTCATATTTACTGCCATAAACTTTAAGAACGGGTAATTTTAAAAGTTCCGTAAGAGTTTTTTCGTTTATTTTAATTCCGTCCTTTTCGGCAAATTCATACATATTGAGAACGCATACTACGGGAATGCCTAATTCTATTAATTGCAAAGTTAAATAAAGATTTCTTTCCAAATTCGTAGCGTCTATAACATCTATTATAAAATCTGGTTTTTCGTTTAATAAAACATCGCAAGCTACAACTTCGTCCTGCGAATAAGCGCTTAAACTATATACTCCGGGCAAGTCTATCAAATCGTAAGTATAACCGTTATAAAGTATATTCATCTCTCTTCTTTCAACGGTAACGCCCGGATAATTTGCAACTTTATAATTTGCTCCCGTTATCGCATTGAATATTGTCGTTTTACCGCAATTCGGGTTTCCCGCTATAGCGACTTTTAATCTTGTGTTATTGGAAGGAACTTTGGTTTTTTTATAAATATCTTCCTTGTTTTCGATTAAACTTAAATCTATTTCCTGTTTTTCTTTTTTTATATCAGAATGTTTTATAACTCTATCTTTTTTTATTTCTACTTCCGATTTTGAAACCTCTATTCCACTCGCTTCAGAATTTCTTAAAGATATTTCATAATCCATTATATGAACTTCTATCGGGTCTCCGAGCGGCGCTTTTCTTACAACCCAACCTTTTGCCCCCGGCGTAAAACCCATTTCAATTATCCTTTGTCTAATTTCCCCCTCCGTAGCGACTTCGTCAACTACGAAACCTTCTTCGATTTCTAAATCTGTTAGCTTCATAATAATACTCCTTGAAACTTATAAATTATATTACATATAAATTGTTTGTTTATTCTAACAATAAATAAGATATTTGTCAATAGTTTTGAAGTAAATAAAATTGTTGCTATTTTTTAGTATCAAAAAATAATTAAGAATGTTTATTGCTTTTGTAAAAATATTTTAACTTTTTTAGAATCGTTTGGCTATAGACCAATCTGCAGCTTTAATAATAGCTACCATATCCGAAGCTATATCTAGTCCTGATATGGTAGCAATATTTCTAGCATCGTAATTTTATAGCCTATCGATTTCCGATTGCAAACTGATAATTTGACTTTCAAGATTTGCAATATGTCTTTCGAGCATTGCTATACTATTTCTATCCCCGCTATTTATACCTGAAGATTTTTGTTGAATTCTTAAAATAGTTGATTTTTTTTCCGCAATTTGTCTTTCTAAAGTGTTCATTCTGTTAATTAGTGATTGTCTTCTATTATCATTAGACATAATTTATCTCCTTAAAATTTTAATCTATTATATCCATCTCTCTATCTTTGAGAATACTAGCTATAGCCATTTTTTTAGCACCATAAGAAGAACGATACAATTTTTTTAACCTTTCAGTATCGTAAGCTTCATACTTCATCTTGTATTCTCTTAAATCACCGTCAAACTTCTTTAACTTTTCATCACCTTTTTCCCATAGCGTTTGGACTATGCCACCTAATAAATCAAAAAAGCCCATAATTTAATCTCCTTAAAATTTAAATTAAAATATATTGATAAAAAACCTTTTGGGTTATTATATCCATTATTAAATCTACGAAATAAATATATATAAAAATATTTAAATAAATAAATGAGTTTTTTCGATTGAAATTTCTTAATTTCAAAAAATAATTTGAATACAGTTTTAATATAAATATGTTTTATAATTATTAAATAAACATAATTTTTAATAAATTTTAAAGTCAGGAACTGAACTGAA
>CAZRYV010000108.1:0-7352 GCA_964604385.1 uncultured Brachyspira sp. | reverse complement strand
TATTATTCAAATCTTCTAGCATTTTTTTATTCGTGCTTTCTATACTTTCAAATAATTTAAGATTTTTACCATATATTTTTGTTTTTAAATTTTCCGTAAACGAATTATATAATATGTTAACTTCCATATTTTTATTATATATTAAAAATTTATTATATCAATACAAAATATTTGCATAATTATAACTTTTTGCTATAATTTGCTATAATTCGAAACAGGCGATATTTATAATGAAAACCGAAAAAATTTCCGCAATATTAAAATTTATATCGATAGTATTTTTTATACTTTTTATATCGTTAATCGTATTTTCTATAATCAGTCAAAATGATAAAAATATTTTTGTGATTCTGCTTATATTATCATTATCTTTCGTTATTCCGTTTTTTATATTTTTTAAATATACGATTAAAAATTATTCTAAATATTCCTATAAAAAAGTAAAAGACAAAATTAAATCCGAAGAAAAATATAAAGAAGAAAAATCTTCGGATATTTTAAGCGACAACAATTTAAAAAATTTAGTAATGAAAAATTCTATAGTAAAAAATTCTATCATGAAAAATTCTATAATAAAAGATTATCAGAAAGCGATTATAGATTTAAAAGAAAAAAACGATTATATACTCGGCAGATTCGATGTAATTTATTCTTTAAACAAAATTTATAGAAAAGATATGTCGGGAGCAAGAAAAATCCAAGAGACAATGCTAAATAAAAAGGCGATAAATAATAGGTTTATTTCTTCGGCATGTTTTTATCAACCTTTTGAAATTATCGGAGGAGATTTTTTCGATTATATTTATATAGACAATTCAAAAATTTTATTGATTATGTCGGATATAAGCGTACATAGAGTATGAGCCGCTATAGTCACTTCTATGCTTAAAACCGTTTTCAGAACTTTATCCGATTCATATTATTCTACGGGTTCTCTATTAAAAGATATCAATAATTATTTAGCCGATACTTTACCCGCATATTTTTATTTGACTATTATAATAGCGGAGATAGATTTGATTAATAAAAAAATAACTTATTCTAACGCTTCGCATACGCCTTTACTTATTCTAAAAAATGGAGAAATTAAAGAATATAACACGGGCGGAACGATAGTCGGACTTTTTCCAAACGCTTTTTACGAAGAGGAAACTATAGAACTCTCTACAGACGATATATTTTTATTTTTCACGGACGGAATAACGGAAGCCTCGAAGTCAAAAAACAAATACGATATTTACGGAATAGATAGATTTAAAAAAATTATTTTGGAGAATAAAAATTTAAATCCAAAAGATTTGATAATTTCGATAAAAAACGATTTTTATGATTATCATTCTTATAGAAGCCCAGACGATGATTGTTCCATATTTTTATTTAAAGTAAAATAAAGAATTAAATAAAGAGTAAAATAAAAAAAGTTAAAAAGAGTAAAATAATAAGACTTCCCATTTTCAGGGAAGCCTTAAACAGTTTAATTAAATGAAGGTTATAAAATATGTTGTATCAATTTAGGATACAAAGTCATTTGCAAAACAATACAAGTCCTTTATTCCCTTGTTGATTGTTAGCTTATTCTAACATAATGTTTGTTTTTTGTCAACAGTTAAACGCAATTTTTTTTATTTTTAATTCCTATAAAATTTCCATAAATTTTATATGCCGATTGAGATAATGGAAAAATTCATTATTGATTATGAAATTATTTATTATAAAAATATTAAATTATAATAAAAACTATTAAAATATCATTAATTATGTTAACTTAATAATAAAATTAACCTTTTAAGAATAAATAGCAAAATTTTTTTAGAATTTTTTTAAAAAAATGCTTGACTTTTTTTAAAAAATGACTATCTTATGTATAGAATACTAAAATATAGGAGGTCAATATGACTACAATTAAAAGAAAAGAAAAGAAAGGTTTATTCTATCTAATAGCCATCGCTATTATGGTAGCAATAATGGGTATCTCTTGTTCAGAATCACCTACTACTCCTGCAAATTTAAGCGAATCAGGAACGGGTGGCGGAACAGACGGAGGCGGAGCAGGAATCGGCGGCGGAACGGGAACTGATGGAGGTTATAAAGTAGATGTAATTTATCAAGAAGTTGCAGAAAGTTTGAAAAATAATCAAGGTATCGATATAAATAATGCAAAAGAATCAGATTTGGATAATATTTGGAAAGCTCTTGTTAATGATGGAAACAAACAATTATATGTAACTTCATCTCAAGTTTGTAAAGGTGTAGATAGTTTGAAAAGAGGAGAGAATGGAGTTTATTTTTCTTTTGATAGAGAAGGAAATATGATTTATTATAATCCAAATATGAATCCTGGTGATATAAATAAAAAAATTAAAGTATTCCAAAAAGCCGTATTGGTAAAAGTAAATGGCGGTTATGTAATCGGCGGACTTTATAAAGTTGGAAATCTTAATTTTGCAGGTATACCTCAACCAGGTGTAAAGCGTATGATACAAGACCAACATATCGGATTTACTCTAACTGAAGGAGATTATGAGGTAGTATTTGTTAATCCTCAAATTGCTGCTTATGCGGGAGGAAAATCCTATGGATTATATGGTAGTTCTTCTTCTACGAAAAATGAAGATTTTTCACAAGTTGTAAAACTAGAAGATTATACAGGTCAACTTCAACTTCGTAATGGAATAGGAAATTCCATATTTAGCAGATTCTACAGATAATAGTTTGGCTAAAAATAAAGTGTGAATTAAATAGAGGTTGCAGAAATGCAGCCTCTTTTTTTATGCTTTTTTTCATTAAAATAACGAATTGACAAAGATTTTAATTTAGACTATATTTTAATAATGAACGATAAAGAATTAAACGATATTTTTTCAGTCGAAGCTATCCGCTTTATGAGACACTCGATAGCGGAATCCTACGGAAACGAAGTATATTTCGGAATAAATTTTAACGCTTTGGGAATATTGGATTATATAGAAATTATCGCAAGAGGAAATAAAGAATCCGTTCCCGCTATTGTGTCGTTGTCTTTGGAATTTGACGCAGTCGTTCATAATCATCCATCGGGAATATTGACGCCTTCGAGAGCCGATATAAATATAGCGAGCGAACTTGGAAATAATGCGGGAGTCGGTTTTTATATAGTAAATAACGATGTGGAAGATTATTACGAGGTTGTCCGCCCGATAAAATCCGAAGATGTCAAAACAATAAATACTCCCGAAGCTTTATATATATTTGCCGAAAACGGACTTTTAAGCAAATTATTAAAAAAATACGAATATCGGCAGGAGCAAACCGAACTTGTAGAAGCGACTTTAGAAGCGTTCAACTGCAATAAACATTTAATATCGGAAGCGGGGACGGGAATCGGAAAATCTTTCGCATATTTAATACCTGCTTTGTTATGGCTTAAAGAAAATAAAACAAGAATCGTAGTTTCGACAAATACGATTAATTTGCAAGAACAGATTATTTCAAAAGATTTGCCCTCGATAATAGACGCAATAGCCCCGACTGTTAAATACGCTTTGGTTAAAGGAAGAAATAATTATGTATGCATAAAAAAAGTTAAAGACGGATTAAACGATATAGATAAATTTGATTTTGACGAACAGATAAATTTTTTTGAAAATGTAAATAATTGGCTTAATATAACAAAAGACGGCTCGATAACAGATTTGGGATATAAGCAGAAAAGCGAATTATGGGAAATGGTTTGCTGCGACACGGATACTTGCACTCATAGAAAATGCGAATATTTGGAAGAATGCTATTTTTATAAAATGAGAAAACAATTAAACGCCTCGCAACTTTTAATCGTCAATCATCATATATTATGCGCCGATTTATCTTTATACGCTGAAACTTCGGGAAGATACAGTTTACTGCCAAGATATACAAAAGTTATAATAGACGAAGCTCATAATTTTGAAAATTCCGCTTCAAGTTATTTTGGAAACGAAGGAAGCAAAAACGGAATATTAAAGGCTTTATTTTATATTTCAAGAACGAAAAAAAATAAAAGACTCGGAATTATAGAAAATATAAACAATATGCTAAACGAAAAAAAATCTCTTGTGGAAAATAGCGAATATAAAGAGATAATCGAACTTATAGAAAAAACGCATGAAACGACTAATAGAGTAAGAAATATAGTGGACGAATCTTCAAAACGATTTATAACCTACTGCCATAAAAATATTAAAACTAAAGAAGGACTCGGATATAAATTTAGAATAAGCCCTGAAATTGTCGAATTAAAACATTGGCAAGAAGAAGGATTAAAACCTTTAAGGGAAATCGTTATAATAATAGGCTCTTTGGTTAATCTATGCGACAGATTATATAAAAAATTTTTCGATATTGCGATAGAAAAAAATTTTGATTACGAGGAAATCGCTCAAATGTCGAACGCTTATTTGGAGAGATTAAAAAATCAACTTGTTTCGTTAAACTCGACTATAGATTATAAAAAAGACGAATATATAAGATGGATTGAAACGAGACTTACTAAAAAAGGAAATATTATACTTAATTGGCATTTAACTCCGTTTACCGTAGCCAAAAATTTAAATGACTATTTATATTCGAGATTCGATACTGTCGCTATGTATTCTGCCACTTTAACCGTGTCAAAAAGTTTTAATTTCTTTTCAAATAGACTCGGATTTAATTATATAGGACAAAATAAAAAAATAGAAATTTATTTAGAATCTCCGTTTAATTACGAAGAGCATGCGAGACTTTATATTGCAAACGATATGCCCGATGTGTCAAGCGAAACCTTCAACGATTTTACATCAAAAGTTTTGCTTAAAATATGCGATATAACGGGAGGAAGAACTTTTATACTGTTTACATCATTTTCTTCGCTTATGAGCGTTTATCAAAATACGGAAAAAGAATTAAAGAAAAAAAATATAAATCCTTTAGCTCAAACTTCATCGATACACAGACATACTTTGCTCGATATGTTTAAAGCCTCTTCAAATAATGTTCTTTACGGAGTCGATTCTTTTTGGGAAGGAGTCGATGTTGCGGGTAAAAATTTGGAAGTCGTAATAATTCCAAAATTACCTTTTGCCGTCCCGACCGACCCGATAAGCGAAGGACGATACAAATATATAGAAGAAAACGGAGGAAACGCATTCATGGATTATGCTTTGCCACTCGCCGTTATAAAATTTAAGCAAGGTGTCGGAAGACTCATTAGAAGCAAGGAAGACAGAGGAGTGATATTTGTTTTGGACGGAAGACTTTACAAAAAAAATTACGGCGGAAAATTTATTCAATCTCTTCCAAAAGCAAAAATATTAAAAGCGAGTATAAAAAAAATATTCGAAGATATGAATAACTTTTTTGATAATTGATATATTATAACGAAATGATATAATTACCGCTAATTTATAAGGAATAAATTTTTATGATAAATTTATTATCAAACGAAAAAAATAAAAAAATAATTCACTTTCTAACTATACCAATTTTATCGGCGGTTGCGGTTATTCCATATTGCATATATATAAAATTTCAATTTAACAATTTGGAAAGTCTGAAAGAATATTATTCAATATTTATTAATTCTTTTCCTTTTAAAATATTTTATTTTTTCTGTTATTCGTTAGTTTTTAATTTATACCCTCTAAATAAAAAGGCTATTTTACTTTCTTTTTTGTCTTTCCTTGCGATATTTTTAATTTGGCATTTTTTACGCTATATATCTCCTATAGAATTTTTATATATAACGAATACAAAATTAAATATTCAAGCGTTTCAAAGAATTGCGATTACAAATACATTCTCTTTAGTTATATTTTTTATATTGATATGTTTATCATACAATAAATTCATTGTAAACGATATAAAAGGAATAAATAAATTTTTTATATTTACGGGCAATATGGCAATATTCTATTTAATAATTCATTCTATATTGCTTATAATATATGCTTTATATATTATATTTCTTTCGTTTATTAAATCGCATTCCATTTATATAGACGAATATTCATTTGAAATTTTAATTCTAAAAATTCCGATTGTAATATTCGGTTTAATAAGCATGATTATTCCTTTTATTTTATATATTTTATTTTCCGTATTTAAAAAATTAAAAAACATTTCAATATATTTTGCAAGAGGAATTATTTTAATATATTTATTTTTGGAATTTGCAGCTTTACTCGGGCTTATCTCTCCGTATCTGCGTCCTTATGAAAACAAATGGATTTTTATAACTCATAATATTTTTCTTATTTTTATAGTTATTAATTTATTTTTTATAATGCCAAATTATAAAGCGGGTATTTTCACAAAATCGATTTATCTAATAACTCCGATATTTTCCGCATTGTTTAATATTATAGTATTAAGCGCTACGATATTTAGAATCGTAGAATATTCAATAACGGAAACCAAATTAATAATTCTTTTGATAAATATTGCGACTTTAATTCATTTAATAATGATTTCGGTTTGCAATATTAAATCTTTTATAAAAGCGTTCAAATATGAAGAGACTACGAATATTGGAAATGACAAATTGGTTCTTTATATATATGTTTACGGAATACTTGCCTGCATAATTTGTTTTATAATTCCCGTAATATTTAATTATTTATAAAATAATCGGAGCTTTTTATGAAACTTGAAAATTTTTATTATACGAAAGAATATAAAAATCATTGGTTAAAATATGGAGGTTTATTTGACGAAAAATATCTTTTAAATAATTTAGGTAAAGAAAAAAATAAAGAAAAAAAAGAAAATAAAATAAACGATAATTGGACGATTAAACATAAAAAATATTTCGGCAATATTCATAATAAGGATATAATAGGCTATGAGAGAGAACTTTTTAATTTCGATAAGAAAATTTTTTATTATAAAAGCGACGATTCTAGAATTTATAAAATCATAAAACATAAAAATCAAAACGATTATTTTATTTTCAATAGAGATTTGTCGGGTTTTTCAATTTTGAATTTAAATAATTTGAAAGAAGAGATTAATTTTTATAATAATAAATTTATAGACGGTAAGGGAATATTGGTATTTGTAGATTTGGATTATTACTGTGTAGAAAATGGCAGAATTATTTTTTATGTATTTTATCTTTCGGAAGAAAAAAATAACGCTTTTAAAAGAATATTCAGCCATCTTATATACGATTTTTCAAAACCGTCAAACCTCGATAATAAAAACATTATTTTAACCGACATAAGAGATATTATATTAAAAAAATATAACAAATATTTGGATTTTATTTATCAATCTCATTTTGAAAACGGAGAGATTATAATTGAAGATTATAACAATAAAGAAAAATTTATTATTAGAGAAGAAGATTATATTGATTA